>JBNMGC010000011.1:0-40397 GCA_050873845.1 Alloprevotella sp. | reverse complement strand
TCCTACGCTCACACCACATCGCACACAATTCTTTGGCTACAATGAGTTGAGCCCTGAATACACGAAGGGTTCGGAGAATAAGCTTGCTCTCTACCTCACCGACAACTGGAAGATCAACGATAAGCTCAACCTCTACTATGGTGGTCGCTTGGAGTACTATCGCATGTCGGCCGACCAAATATCACAGTCGCGCTTCTCAGGTTTTCACATTGGCGACTACAACACTTATGCTTACGGCGAAGACGGACAGATCGTAGCCACGCCTCATAGCATCCATCCCGCCAACGTGACGAAGAACAAGCTCAACTATGCCGCTACCTTGCAGCTCACTTACGACATAGCTAAGGGATTTGGCATTATGGCCGACGGAACTGTCGCCACTCGCTATCCGCGCATCAGCGACTACGCAGGCACCGGTCCTACGGCTGAGCAGTACAAGCGCGTCACCATCCCTCTCGTGCGTGGTGGTATCTATTATAAGAACTCATGGTTGGATCTCTCATCGATGGTGACCTACATTGCTAAGTCCAACAACATCGACCAGCAGAACCTCACGAAGCCGGGTACAAGCGAGGGCAAGACGGTATTGCTCATCTACAATATCCAGACGCTTGGATGGACCACCACTGCCGAGGTGAAGCCCTTCAAGAACTTCTCGCTCCACGCTCTCTTCACCTATCAGAAGCCGGTATATAAGAACTACAATGCAAGCGTGACTTTCAGCGATGGTCAGCAGATGTCGGTCAATGCCAACAACATGATCGTGAAGGAAATCCCGCAGATCCTCGTAGAGCTCGACCCGAAGTACAACATTCTGCCTAACCTCAACGTATGGCTTTCCTTCCGCTACTTCGGCAAGACTTATGCCAACCTGCAAGAGGCGCTCTACTTCAATGGTCACTGGGAGACCTTCGGCGGTATCAACTGGACGGTCAACAAGCGACTCTCGCTCGGTGCAAGCGTAATCAACTTCCTCAACCAGAAGGGTGCTAAGGGCACTATCAGCGGTTCGGAACTGATCAGCAAGGCCGATGCAAGCAAGTTCGCTGGCAAGTATATGAGCGGCAGCTATATGCGCCCGCTTACCTTCGAGTTTAGCGCAAGCTTTAAGTTTTAATTGATTCTGGGGATATATTTCTGGTTATTCTAGTTTTTCTAGTTTTTCTAGTTATTCTAGTATTTCTAGTTATTCTAGTAATTCTAGAAAGTCTAGAATAACTTGGAAAGTTCCCTCCTCTCTAAATTCCTTATCCTCTAAACTTTTCATCATGAATACTCTTCCCAAAATAGCACTGATGGCCCTTTCGCTGGCCACAATGAGCGTGAACGCACAGACGGTGCGCGTGAGCACGCAGAATACTGACCTCGTACTGAAGGTGTCGCCTAAGGGCCGCCTTTACCAAGTATACTATGGCGACAAGCTGAAGAATACTGCCGACTACGACAACATCCAATGGAACACTTATGCTGCCTCGGATGGTGCTGTGACCACACGTGGACATGAAGCCTATGCTGCTTCGGGTGGCGAAGACTACTTCGAACCTGCCGTGGCTATCACGCATGCCGATGGCAACATGACCACCTACCTCTATTATAAAGGTGTGGAGACGAAAGCCGTAGATGGTGGCACCGAGACCATCATCACGCTGCAGGACGATAAGTATCCCGACACCGTAAAGCTCCACTATGTGGCTTACGACAAGGAGAACGTTATCAAGACTTGGACCGAGATATCACACTCCGAAAAGAGCCCCATCACGCTTTGGCGCTACAGCAGCACCATGCTCTACTTCGACGCTTCGAAGTACTTCCTCACCTCTTACCATAGCGACTGGGCTAAGGAAGGCCAACCCGAAACGATGCAACTCACCACGGGCAAGAAGATTATCGACACCAAGCTCGGATCGCGCGCTGCTATGCACGCTGAGCCTTTCTTCGAACTGGGACTTGACGGCCCGGCTCGCGAGAATGAAGGCAATGTGGTGCTCGGCACCATCGGATGGACGGGCAACTTCCGCTTCACTTTCGAGGTGGACAATGTGGGCACGCTGCGCGTACTGCCCGCCATCAATCCTTATGCTTCCGACTATAAGCTCCGCGCCGGCGAAACTTTCACCACGCCCGAGTTTATCTTCACCTCAAGCAGTACGGGTACGAGCCAAGCCAGCCGTAACCTCCACGACTGGGCACGCCGTTACCAAGTGAACATGGGTATGGGCGACCGCATGACATTGCTCAACAACTGGGAGAATACGGGCTTCGACTTCAACCAGAAGAGCCTGGCAGAACTGATGAAGGATGCCAAGGATCTGGGTGTAGACATGTTCTTGCTCGACGACGGATGGTTTGCCAATAAATATCCGCGCAATGACGACCACGCTGGTCTGGGCGACTGGGAGCCCAACCATGCCAAGCTGCCCGACGGCATACCCGGACTCGTGCGCGATGCTAAAGCTGCAGGTGTGAAGTTTGGCATATGGGTAGAACCCGAGATGGTGAACCCCAAAAGCGAACTCTTCGAGAAGCACCCCGACTGGGTAATTAAGCAGCCCAACCGCGATACTTACTACTATCGCAACCAATTGGTGCTCGACCTCTCCAACCCCAAGGTGCAGGACTACGTGTTTGGCGTAGTAGATCGCATCATGACGGAGAATCCCGATGTGGCCTACTTCAAGTGGGACTGCAACAGCCCTATCACCAACATCTATTCGCCCTATCACAAGTCCAACCAGGGCAACTTCTACATCGACCACGTGCGCGGCGTATACAACGTGATGAAGCGCATCAAGGCTAAGTATCCCAATCTGCCCATGATGCTCTGTTCGGGCGGTGGTGCACGTATGGACTACGAGGCGCTGAAGTACTTCACCGAGTTCTGGTGCTCCGACGATACCGATCCCTACGAACGCCTCTACATCCAGTGGAGCCTCTCGAAGTTCTTCCCCGCTAAGACGATGGGTTCGCATGTGACCAACTGGAACAAGAACACCTCTGTGAAGTTCCGCACCGACGTATGTAGCTCTTGCCGCTTGGGCTTCGACATCGACCTCAAACCGCTCGTAGGCACTGACGACTACACCTTCGTGCAGCAAGCTGTGAAGAACTGGACTCGCCTGAAACCCGTCATTCTCGATGGCGATCAGTATCGCCTCGTCTCTCCCTATGAGACGGACCACAGCGCACTCAACTACGTGTCGAAAGATAAGCAGCACGCCGTGCTCTTCGCCTACAACCTCCATCCACGCTATAAGGAGCCGCTCATCCACCGCGTACGCCTTCAGGGCCTTGACCCCGCGCGTCAGTACCGTGTGGAGGAAATCAACTTGATGCCTGGCACGAAGTCGGCCTTCGACTTCAATGGTCAGTCATTCTCTGGCGACTATCTCATGAAGGTGGGTCTCGACGTGCTCACCGCCGAGGAAGGCACGAGCCACGTGTTTGAACTGAAATAATTATATTTTCTCATAAAACGCGAAAGCTTGAAAGCTATGCAACGTGATTGCACTATGCTTTCAAGCTTTTTTTATTGAGTAGGATAGAACGTATCCTTTATTGCTCCATCTTCTCCCCTATCTATCTTTCGTAGATAATCTTTCCCCATCGATCAATTTCTTCGATCAATGCAGAGCTGGTAATTCTGTCGAGACGTTGCTGTCAACGTGGAATATTTATCATGTTTTGAATGTTTCGTTATCGTATATAGTGCAAATCGAATGCAGGAGGTCAAGCTTGCTTAAATATTATGCCGTGCCGCAACCTATCTTATGCAAGATTACGTGCATTTATCCTCCATTCCAAATTTTGGTGAACAAATCTTACGCCGACGCGTCTCGCGTCGGCGTAAGGTGGCAGAGCCATTATTCCTCATCGGCGCGTATTGCTGCGCGCACGAGCGGGAGACTTCTTACCCGTAGAAGCCTTGGAAGAAGTCTTGGGAGCGGGAGTGGTAATATCCACTTTACTGAATATTATGCCCCAATGCAGGTCTTCGTAATAAGGATATACGAGCCCCACCATTTCAAACTGCTGAAGGCTTTGCGGCACATTTCTCACCTCTGCAACCACTTGCACTGGAATACCGGGTAGGAAGTTCGGTGTACTTTCGAAGGGAGCATTGTTCACCGTGAGTCCCATACTGGAGTAAACATTACCATCAGCATCGTAGACACCTTGTCTGCCCGTGGCAAAGTTTGCGGGAATGGCTTTCTCCGACGTGTTGGTGGCAGTGAATTTCAAGCGCACGTTGTTGCCATCGCGCACACAACTTTTCAAGTCTACCTTAATGCTTGGCATCGAACAAACTATGCCATCCGCACCATCTTGTGGATAGGCTTCGATGGGGATGTTGTGCCCCAAAGCCTGATAATTGTTGTAATGTGGACCGCATTCCGCCCCGCGAAGGTCGAAGAGTGCAAGCTCTGTCAGTCCATCGGGCACATCTTCGATCATCACCGAGGTGCGCAGCGTAAGTCCTGCGGGCACGTGTAGGTCGGTCTCGTTGGAAGTCCAATGCTCCTCCGAGCCATTGCGTATCTGCGCTTTGTAGACTTTACCATCGGCATCGGCAAAGGTAGACTTCTGTGCGGAAATAGGCCAATTAGAGCCAAAGAGGGTGATGTCGTTGGTTGAGTTGGTGACATTTCGGAGCAAGAGGTCCACACGTACGCCTCCACAGAAGTGATAACAACGATCGATGCTTATCTCAAGCCCAGGGAAGGGCACTAATTTGTCGGCAGCAATCTGCGCTTGTTTTTGTACACCGCTTGTAGTTTCGAGGCGCATGGTAGCACGTGCCTCCACTGCAGGAAGGCTGAGCAGCAGGAGGCCACTAAGTAGGCACGGGAAGTATTTCATAATGTGTCTCATTGAAGTTGATATTCTATTAATGCGCTACAAATGTAAGCATATTTACCTAATCAGCGCAAAGTTTGTATAATAAGTTTTAATAATCCTCGCAAATTCATTTGCAGCGCGAAGATAATGCTTTCCGAGTGGAAGTGCCAAAAAGAGTGTACAAACTGTTCACTTTTTCTGCTCCGATCATCATCTCGCCTCGCGTGCGCACGCATTACAGCCGATTTTGCTTCCGACTTACTTACACTTGCCACTGCAGAATATTTATCCTTATTGGAAATCAATGAATTACGTTCACACCATATCCCTCACGCTGCCGTCACTTTGCCCTCACTCTCCCCCACATTATTTTCTGTCCTCACTCCGACCCTATCTACCCCTTCCCTCTAAGATGCTGCTTCCATAGGGAAATATTTACGCTAATAGGGGAAAATGAAAACGCTTCCATAGGAAAATCTTTACGTCACCATAGGGAAATTCCACCGACAAGGCTACCTCTCACCATGCAGGAGTGCAAGCAAAAGTGTAGGCAGAGTGCAGGCAGAAATTACGCATAACACACTAAGAATCATTCTATTACGCAGAAGGAGTGACAGTGTGAGGCTATTTTCCCGCAAAATTAGCTGAGGTGCGCGCGTACGTACGCGTGTATGCGCGAGGGAATGAAAGCGAATGGTCATCTATGGAGCAATGCGAATCCTTGGCTATTCAGCATCTACTGGGGGCGACGCGTCCCCGCGTCGGCGGCAATTTGTGATAGAAAGTTTTACTCTATAAGTTCTATCCCTATTCACGCCGACGCGAGGACGCGTCGCCCCCAGTAGATACTGAGTAGACTTAGACATCGGGACGCTATCGTGAGTATTCCTCAGTTGCTCACAACTCACAATAAGAATATTGTCTCCTTAAAGTAGAATGCTTTCCATATCATCGGGCACAAACACCCTTCCCGAGAAGGCTTGACGAGCTTCAGCTGTATACTGAGCTTTGCGCGTGACAAGAGATTTGTCCTCAGTATGATAAAGCAGGAGGTTCTTAACGTTTAATGACTGCGCCAATCGAGCGGCATTGAGAGCCGTGCTGTGGTGCTTCTCGTAGGGATGGAAAGTGTCGCGATCGGCATAGAGGCAGAATGCCTCGCAAAGAAGCCAATCGGCATTGCGCACGTAGGACTCATTCAGTTCATTGTAAGGCTCATCGCCAAGGCACACGATCCGCCGCCCATCAGTAAGGGTGAGGCGAAAGCCATACTGCTTCTCCTTTGTGGAATGGATGTCGAAGGCTTCAAGGTGCCAGTCGTTGATCGTGAAGGCCTCGCCATCGGTGAGCGTGTGCATGATGACATGGCTGCTGATGTACTTAAGCAAGCTGGCGGGCAACGTGTTGCTGCATATCCATTCGAGCACATGCATCACCTTGTCATGGCCGTATAGGTGAAGTTCACCCTCATACTTGCCCTGCTTGGCCTGCTGCGCTATCATGCGCACCACCCATACTGCACCGAGCACGTGGTCGGTGTGGGCATGAGTGAGATACATATGATGGATATCACAGAGACTTACGTGGGCTTTGTCCAACTGCTGCAAGATGGCATTTCCACCTCCTGCATCGACGAGGAGACGGGTATCTCCCTCTTGGATCAAGAAGCATGTGTTGTAGCAGTGAGTGGCAGTGGCATAACCCGTACCGAGCATGGTTATTGTTGACATTGTTTCGTGTAAAAAGTATGTTTAGAAATACTTCGGATAGGACAGAGTGGTCCCCCTCTCCGAAGCGCAATTTATCTATCAAAACTAGTAACAATCTGCGTGGCACCTGCCTCACGGAGCATTTGCGGGGTATGATTGCCCCAACTCACGCCAATGAGGTGGGCGGCATGGGCATTGGCTCCCATCTCGATGTCGAAAGTGGTATCGCCTATCACGGTGGTGTCGGCGGGAAGGGTGTGAGATAGTGCGTTGAGCTTCAGCACGGGATCGGGGGCGGGCTTGTGGGTGGACACGTCCTCGCAGGCCACAATATAGTCGATGTAGGGCAGAATACCGAGTTCACTACACAAGTCCTTCACCGACTCATGACCACGGCTCGTGGCTATCGCCACGAAGCATCCCATCTCATGCTGTCGGCGCATCTCGTCTGCTACGCTGGGAAAGAGCGTCACGCCATCTTTGCCCACCTCTTCAAACAAGCGACGATAGAGATCGACAGCTTCATCGGCCACAGCACCTTGCTTCCCTGAAAGCTGTTCTATACTGGTGCTCAAGGGGAGACCGATGGTGCGACAGATGTCATCTGCACTGGGCACGGGGAATCCCATCTGGCGAAAGGTCTCGCTCATGGTGCGCACAATGCCTCGGTGAGTATCGGCTATGGTGCCATCGAAGTCCCAGGCACAGAGTTGCCTACGCAGGGAGTAACTGACCGTTGCTCCCCGTCCGCAGAAGCCCGGTATGGGCGGTGCGCACTTCGTAAGACTTATCTGGACTTCACGCACAAGGCTGAAGCGACGGATGATGGCACGCGCCGTGCGAGCTGCTACATGCTCGAGCAACTGTGAGGGCTTCTCCATCTCTTGCTTTACCACTTCGTAAGCCTCAGCATAGTTGACCGTAGATTCAAGCCGGTCATGACAGAGGGCATCGTGAGCATCGGCATCGTCGATGAGAAGATGAAGGGTAAGTTCGTAGTCGGCACCCACCTCGCGTTCTTGGGAGAGCACTCCGTGGTAGGCATAGAATCGGAGTGCGGGAAGGGTTATTGTCATAATTAGTCTTTGTGTGTAAATGCCGACGGGTCAACGACTGTGGATTCGATTTCTTCGTCCTGTCGTTGACCCGTCAGTCAGTCATTGTGTTAACCGCAGCGGCTTGCTCCGCAGTGTTTGCAGATAAGGCAGCCCTCTTGATAGACCAGCGTCTCGTGGCCGCAGTTGGGACATTTCTGCCCTTTCACCTCGGTGCCATCGCTGACGTACTTCTTCAAGGCTCGGCTCACGCCCACTTTCCAAGTATTGATATTCTCGCTCTCGAGTTGCAAAGAGTTGACGAGCTTCACCACGTTCTCTATTGGCATGCGATAGCGCAATACACCAGAGATAAGCTTAGCGTAGTTCCAATATTCCTTGTTAAACTTCTCTGAGAGTCCTTCGACGGTCATCTTGTAGCCACGCTTGTTTTGGAACTGGAAGTCGTAACGTTTCGAGCCGTCGGGAAGTACGCGCTTGATGATGCGTCCCTTGGTCACAGTCTTGGGCAGGACGATACCTTCTTCATCATCTTGCAGACCGGTGAAGATCTCGTAAGGATAGCCATCGAGCAGTCCTACGAAAGCCACCCATTTCTCCTTATTATTTTGGAAACGTACGACGTCACACTCCAATTCATCGGGACGGCGCTCCGTCACTTGCGGTATAGATAGGGGCTTGGCGGCCTTCTCTTCTTCCTGCTTTTTCGTCTTCTTATCCGTCTTCTGCGTGCTCACTAACACACCGGCACGCGAGCCATCACGATAGATGGTACAGCCCTTGCAGCCACTGCGCCATGCTTCTACGTAGAGGCGATTGACGAGGTCTTCGTCTACTTGATTGGGCAGGTTGACCGTCACGCTGATGCTGTGGTCTACCCACTTCTGGATGGCTCCCTGCATGCGCACTTTCATGAGCCAGTCTACGTCGTTGGCTGTAGCCTTGTAATAGGGCGAACGTGCCACAAGTTCGTCTATCTCCTCCTGTGAATAGCGTTTCTCTGTATCGAGGCCTTGCACTTTCATCCAGGTGAGGAACTTGGGATGATATACGATGTACTCCTCAAAGGAGTCGCCCGTTTCGTCGACGAAGTCTACGTGGACTGCCGTATCGTTGGGATTGACCTTGCGGCGACGCTTGTATACGGGCATAAATACGGGTTCGATACCCGATGTGGTCTGCGTCATGAGGCTCGTTGTACCCGTCGGTGCGATTGTCAAGCAGGCTATGTTGCGACGGCCGTACTGCTGCATCTCGGCATAGAGCGCGGGGTCGTGCTCCTTGATGCGGAGGATAAATGGATTCTGTGCCTCTCGCTCCGCACTATAAACGGGGAATGCGCCACGCTCTTTGGCCAGATTCACGCTCGAGCGGTAGGCACTCAGCGCCAACGTGCGCTGCACTTCTACAGCCTTGTCGGTGGCTTCTTGTGTGCCGTAGCGCAGACCGAGCGCTGCTATCATATCGCCTTCGGCAGTGATGCCCACACCCGTACGGCGACCCTTCAGCGTCTTATCCTTAATCTTCTCCCAGAGATGAAGCTCGGTATGCTTTACCTCGTCGCTCTGCGGATCTGACTGAATCTTAGCAATGATGCGGTCTATCTTCTCCTGCTCAAGGTCGATGATATCATCCATGAGACGCTGAGCGAGGGCCACATGCTGCTTAAAGAGCTCGAAGTTGAACGATGCCTGCGGGGTAAAGGGATTTTCTACGTAAGAATAGAGGTTTATCGCCAAGAGTCGACAACTATCATAAGGACAGAGAGGTATCTCGCCACAGGGGTTGGTGCTCACCGTGCGAAATCCGAGATCAGCATAGCAGTCGGGGATGCTTTCGCGAAGGATGGTGTCCCAAAAGAGCACGCCAGGCTCAGCGCTCTTCCATGCATTGTGTACAATTTTCTTCCATAGGGCTGCGGCATCGGTATTCTTCTCAGTCATGGGATGATTGGAATCGATAGGGAACTGCTGATGGTATGGACGTCCTTCTGTGGCGCAACGCATAAATTCATCATCGAGCTTCACACTCACGTTGGCTCCCGTGATCTTGCCTTCGGTCATTTTGGCATCGATAAAGTCCTCTGCCTCAGGGTGGCGCACGGAGATAGAGAGCATGAGCGCACCACGTCGGCCGTCTTGTGCTACCTCACGGGTGGAATTGCTGTAGCGCTCCATGAAGGGGACGATGCCCGTTGACGTCAGTGCAGAATTCTTTACAGGCGAGCCTTTCGGACGTATGCCCGACAGATCATGCCCCACTCCTCCACGACGCTTCATCAGTTGCACCTGCTCTTCGTCGAGCTTGAGGATAGCACCGTAAGAGTCGGCATTGCCATCGATACCTATCACGAAGCAGTTGGAGAGCGATGCTATCTGATAATCATTACCAATACCCGTCATAGGCGAGCCTGCTGGCACGAGATAGCGGAAGTGGTCGAGGAGTTGGAATACTTCTTCCTCGCTCAGAGGGTTGGGATATTTCTGTTCGATACGAGCTATTTCAGAGGCAATACGATGGTGCATATCGTGCGGCGACTGCTCATAAATATTGCCAAAGGAATCCTTCAGCGCATACTTGTTCACCCACACACGAGCGGCAAGTTCATCACCACCGAAGTATTCAAGCGAAGCACGGAAGGCCTCGTCGTAAGTATAAGTTTTTCGTTCCATTGTTCGTAAGGTGTAGTAAAAGTGACTCCTATATAATATATAAGGCATATTGTTGAGAGACACCTATATAATATATAAGGAGTATATATACAGGGCTGTTGTTATAATTTTAAACTACTTATAGCAGTACCATCGAGCGTGCGCACGGCTAATAGCCCATTAGAATAAGTAGCAAAGGTGGGGGGATTGCCTCCCTTGGGGAAGGTGGGCGATCCCGTGTTGAGTATCACAGGCGTGCCAGCCTCGGGATCGGAGGGTTTGAGCGTTTGTAGGTGGGTATGGCCGTATACAAACACGTCGCACGCTGGACCTTCGGGCATATGCTTCTCATTGTACACGTGGCCGTGGGTCAAGAAGAAGCGCTTACCATTGTCCACCAAGAGGGAATAGGTGCTCTGGATGGGAAACTTCAGAAGCATCTGGTCTACTTCAGAGTCGCAGTTGCCTCTTACAGCCACGATGCTGCTTGCTCTCTGATTGAGCATCTCGGCAATTCCTTGCGGGTCGAGCCCTGGGCAAAGACCATTGCGCGGACCATAATTAAGCAAGTCGCCAAGCAACACTAAGAGGTCGTAATGATGGGCATCATAATAGTCCAATGCCGCCTGCAGAGCGGGCAAGGAGCCATGTATATCGGATAAGAAAAGTATTCTCACGGATGTATAGTTATTTTTTTGACAAAGCAGAACCACCACCATCATGCAGTGGCTCATTTGTGGATTGGCAAAGATAGCTTAATTACGCTATGCTGCCAAACATTTTTCGATGAATTCCTTGAAATATTTCTGCCCCAAACGCTATTACGTAATAGATAAAAAGTGTACTTTTGCGCATCATAAACGACAATGCGCTTGCACCATTACGACTCCGTGCTGACTCCGTTACGACAATGCACCTATTCTGCAATGACAATGCGCTCGCTCTGCCTATGAAATTTAGCACTCCCGTAAGTTTGCCTCCCGAGGCAATAAGGCTCACACCACAATCGCGTGTAATGTTTATTGGTTCATGCTTTGCCGACCACATTGGTAAGCATATGGCAGCATGCCTTCCGCCGAGCCAAGTTTGCATCAATCCTCATGGCCCGCTTTACAACCCCGTAAGCATTCGCAACGCTTTGGTCACCTATCTTCCCGAAGCAATCGCAGCACCGATTCATCCCGATGGATTCTTTCAGACGCAGGATGGGGAATGGCGCCACTGGGAATATTCCACACAGTTCACAGCTTTCTCCCGCCAAGCGCTTGAAGCGCAACTTATGACTGATTGGGAGCGTACGAAGAATCTCTTTGCGCAACTCGACGTATTGTTTATCACCTTCAGTTCCGACCACGCTTATTGGCTAGAAGAGGGAAAGTTTGCTCACAGCTGTGTGGCGAATTGTCATAAGCAGCCCTCGCGCCTTTTCAGCGAGTCGGTGCAAGAACTGAAGGACATGATTTATTGGTGGCACTACTTCTTGTCCGATCTCCACCAGGAGTTGCCTCAGCTTAAGGTAGTCTTCACCCTTAGTCCCTTCCGCTACGCGAAATATGGCATGCACGAAAGCCAGCTCGGTAAGGCGCGCCTCTTACTGCTCATCGAAGAGATGCAACGTGAGTTTGGTTGCTTCGTGAGCTACTTCCCCGCCTACGAAATTGTATGCGATGAACTTCGCGACTATCGTTTCTACGATTCCGACATGCTCCACCCCTCGCAGCAAGCCACCGATTACGTGTGGGAGCGTTTCCGCTCTTGGGCTTTCACGCCCGAACTCTCCACCTACGCCGATGAGCGCACAGCCTTGCTCCGTGCCCTTGCTCATCGCCCTATCAACCCTCACAGCGAGGCTCACCAAGCCTTTCTCCAAAAGCTCGAAGCCAAGAAGCAAGCCTTCATGCGAAAGTATGGGGAGGAGAGTTTGGAGGTTTAAGGTTAGGAGTTTTTGGTTTGGAGTTTTAAGGTTATGAGGTTATAAAGTTACCTTTTCTTTAAGACTGCAATTACTCATCTTTCATCCTTGCGAGGCTCATTTGCTCACTAGCTCATTTGCTCACTAGCTCATTTGCTCACTAGCTCATTTGCTCACTAGCTCATTAGCACATTAGCGCGCAGCGCGTCACATTAGCATATTAGCATATTACCCCTATGCACTACACAATAGACAATATTACCGCCCTAATCGGCGCACGTCGTTTTGGCCAAGCTGAAGCGACCATTGAGTGGCTTCTCACCGACAGCCGCTCGCTTGCATTTCCCGAAACTACGCTCTTCTTCGCCCTCCGCACAAAGTTGGGCGATGGTCATCATTACATCTCCGACCTTTATCGCCGCGGAGTACGCAACTTCGTGGTAGGCACCGTGCCTGAGGATCATGCTTCTACCTATCCCGACGCCAATTTCCTGCTCGTCGTTAGTCCGCTCAAAGCCTTGCAACGCTTAGCTGAGCGCCATCGTGAGGAGTTCAGTTTGCCTATCATCGGTGTGACGGGCTCTAACGGCAAGACTGTCGTCAAGGAGTGGCTCTACCAATTGCTCTCGCCCTCCATGCACGTGACACGTTCGCCTCGTTCTTATAATTCTCAGGTGGGCGTACCCTTGAGTGTATGGCTCCTATCGGAACACTCACAGGTGGGCATCTTCGAAGCTGGTATTTCTCAGCCGGGCGAGATGCAAGCGCTCAAAGCCATCATTCAGCCTACCATCGGTGTGATGACCAATATCGGTCCTGCTCACCAAGAGAACTTTGCCACCATCCAGGAGAAGTGTATGGAGAAGATTTCTCTCTTCAAGGACTGCGATGCCGTGGTCTACTCTGCCGACGATCCCATCATCAGCGAATGCATGGCAGCCTCTTTCTTCACGGGCGACACCCTGGCGTGGTCCACTCGCAATGCCGATGCTACGCTCTTCGTCCGCAAGATAGAGAAGCAGCAGCGCGCCACACTCATCACCTATCGCTATCTGGGCACGGAACACACCATCACCATCCCCTTCACCGACGATGCTTCTCTGCAAAACTGCATCCACTGCCTCGCCGTATGTCTTTATCTCCACCTGCCCGCAGAAGAGATTAGCCGACGAATGGCATTGCTCGAACCCGTGGCTATGCGCCTGGAGGTGATGCAAGGTGTGCGTGGTTGCACACTCATCAATGATACTTACAACTCCGACGTGGCTTCGCTCGACATTGCTCTCGACTTCATGAATCGTCGTCCGGAGCAGGAGGGCAAGCCCAAGACGCTCATTCTCTCCGATATTCTTCAGACAGGGCTTCAGCCCGACGAACTCTATACGCAGGTGGCCGACATGATAGCTCGTCGCGGCATTGATCGCCTCATCGGCGTAGGTCCTGAGATATCTGCAGCTCACTCTGCATTTAAGGACTGCAAGAAGACGTTCTTCCCCTCGAGCGATGCTCTGCTCGAGAGCGGACTGCTCGATACGCTCCACAACGAGATGGTGCTTATCAAGGGCTCGCGCAAATTTGGTTTCGAACAGATCACTGCAGCTCTCTCTCTGCGCGTGCATGAAACCACGCTCGACGTCAATCTTGAAGCTATCGCTGAGAATCTCAACTTCTATCGTTCCTTCATGAAGCCCGAGACGAAGATTACGTGTATGGTCAAGGCTTCGGCCTATGGTGCAGGATCGGTAGAAATTGCTAAGACGCTGCAAGATCGCGGTGTGGACTATCTCGCTGTGGCTGTGGCCGACGAGGGTGCAGAACTCCGCCGAGCTGGCATCACTACGGGTATCATCGTGATGAATCCCGAGATGACGGCTTTCAACACGCTCTTCCAGTACGACTTGGAACCCGAGGTATATAGCTTTAAGCTCCTTGATGCCCTCGTGCGTGCTGCCGAGAAGCAAGGAATTCAGGCTTTCCCCGTCCACATCAAGCTCGACACAGGCATGCACCGCTTAGGCTTCAATCCGCTCACCGATGTGCCTCAGATCATCGACCGCTTGAAGCATCAGACGGCCATCGTGCCTCGCTCGGTATTCTCACACTTTGTAGGCTCCGACTCGCCCGACTTCGACGAATTTTCTGCCCATCAATTCCAACTTTTCGATGAAGCGTCGCGCCAACTCCAGCAGGCTTTTCCCCATAAGATTCTGCGTCACATCTGCAACAGTGCGGGCATTGAGCGATTCCCCGAACGCCATCTCGACATGGTGCGCCTTGGCCTCGGTCTCTACGGCATCGACCCCATCGACAATCGTCGTCTGCACAACGTCACCTCACTGCGCACCACCATTCTGCAGATACGCAATGTACCCAAGGGTGATAGCATCGGCTACTCGCGCCGTTCGTTTGTCGACCGCGATTCGCGCATTGCCGCCATCCCCATTGGTTATGCCGATGGTCTCAACCGTCACCTTGGCAATCGTGGTTGCTACTGCTTAGTCAACGGTCAGAAGGCTCCCTATGTGGGCAATATCTGCATGGACGTATGCATGATCGACGTGACCGACATTCCCTGTCAGGAGGGCGACACCGTAGAGATCTTTGGCGACAATCTTCCCGTCACCGTACTCTCCAACGTGCTCGACACCATCCCCTATGAAGTACTCACCTCCGTGAGCAACCGCGTAAAGCGTGTTTACTTTCAGGGGTAAATGAGTTAGTGAGTTTAATGAGTTTAGCGAGTTTAATGAGTTTATAAGTTTACCTTTAGACTGTTACTGGGGGCTACGCAGATTATGCCGACGCGAGACGCGTCGCCCACAGAGCTTAAACTTATTAAACTCACTAAACTCATTAAACTTATTAAACTCACTAAACTTATTAAACTCACTAAACTCATTAAACTTATTAAACTCACTAAACTCATTAAACTAAAAAAGTAGCGAGAGGCTGTGCGAATCACTTCGCACAGCCTCTCGCTACTTTTATTAGAGTATTTATTCTTCTTCGTCAGACGCAGTGGTGCTCCAGTCTGCGCTGTTCCATCCGTCCTTGCCGCCCGAGAGGGCATCCGTACCATCTGCCTTCACTTGGCTGAGGGCAAGCATTACGTCTTCATCAGCGAAGAGGTTCACCACTGTGGATGTGGGGGTGATATATGTCTTTTTCATATTTTCTATATGCTATAGTTTGTCTAATTTATTTTACGATAAACTTCTTACCATTCTGGATGTACACGCCACCCTTCACGGCTTTCACTACGCGGCGACCGCTGAGGTCGTATACGGGAGCCTTTTCTGCTGCATCTGCGGTAGCAGCACTAATGCCCGTAGTAGCACCGAAGTTGAAGCTAAGTGATTGTGCATTGCCACTGCTCACTACGATGTAAGCCTTGTTGGCATTCACGGTGTTGCTTTCGCTATTGAGAAGATGGAACTTCACTTCTTCGCTCTTCTTAGCCAAGATGTAAGCATTGTCGGCAGTCACTGCAGCTGCGGCAAGGGTGCCTTGGAAGCCTGTCTCCTCTGCTGCAGCATAGGCTGCGGGGTGGAAGTTGTAAGTAGTCGCATTGGTTGCGGTGAGCAATACGGGAGTACCAGCGGGAAGCACTTCACCTGCTTGCTTATAGGTGGTAAGCATCACTTCGTTACCCTCTGCATTACCCTTATAAGCAGTTACGCCCTCGGGCACAGTCGAAGCATAAGGCAGATTGAGCGTAGCATAGTTCTTGCCATCGCTACTTGCTGTGAAAGCTACAGCCTGACCTGCAAAGTCTGTGACGGGTTCGAAGTACCACTCTGTCGACCAAGAGCCCGAATTGCTGTTACCCGATGAGTACTGATTGAGAGATGAACCATCACTCTTAATGCAGACATTTGCGGTAAACTGCTCTGCGCTGACCAAGTTGAGTGCTCCAAAATTGATTCGATTGCGAGCTTGGAGATTGAATGTATTAGACTTCTTTCCGCTCGAACCGCCTTGTCCATTATAGACCAAGTTGGCCTCATCTGCCAAGGAGTTGACAAACTTAAACGTGCCGTTGGCCTGTTTCTGCACGATGTATACGTCGTTTTCGCTATGTTTCAAATATACCTTTGTGCCATCAGAGAACAAGCCATACATCTTGTAAGCCTTACCGTCTTCGGGAAGTTGGAGGTCGGAAGTAGTAGAGCTGTAAGTCGTCTCAGCAGCCTTGAGCGTATTCAGATCATCCTCTGTAGCAGTGGCGGTCTTTGCTTCTGCTGTGCTGATAGCTGCCTGCAGTGTGGTGCGTGCTGCATTTCCCTCTGTGGGATAACCGATTCCTTTCTTTTCAAGAAGAGCCTTTGCAGTCGCTACTTCATTGGTCAACTGCACATTGTAATCTGCGGGATAAGTCACCGTGATGGTCTTGCTCTCGCTATTAACGGTTACAATGGGAGCCTTGTATCCGCTGGGCGCCGTCGTGTTGCTCACAGTAAAGTCGGATGCACTTACCGTTGCGTCCTTTGTGAAGAAATAATAGCCGCCGTTGTATACTTGCTTCAAGCCTTGTGAAGCTGTATTGGTGGTGATAAGATACACATCATCATGAGCAGAAGAGCCATTTTGTCTTTCCTCTATACTTACACTGTAGATGTCGTATTTAGCTGTCTCCTCCGTGCTCACCTTAGAGAATTGGAAACGGGAGGTAGAAGAGTTCTGTGATTTGCCAAGGAAAATATCAGAGCCACTCTTATAGGAATCCCAATACTTTCCCACAGTAAACGTGTTGCCACTCGCATCAGCCGTGATAGCCACGGTTGTAGTGCTTGAGTTACGTGCGGCTTTGGCATTGCCATCACCCTTATGACCATTCGGACTGACAATTTCATAACTGCTGCCCGATACGTTGATGTAGATATAGTTGGCAGCAGGTGTGTCCGCATTCTGAGCGGTGAGAGAAACGAATGGATAATAACCATTCGTATACTTGAATTCACCATCCTTAGCCACTATATACATAGGGGCGTCTGCCGTAACCGTATTAATCAGCGTGCTCGTAGTTTGGCGCACCTGATACCAACCGCTTTCGGTTATCGCAGAAATGGGGGTAAACGCTTCTTGCGCATACGCTGTTGTGGCCATTACCCCTGCCGAGAGGAGGGAAAATGCCAATTTCGACAATGTAGCTTTTTGCATAGTTCTTAATTAGGTTAAAGTAGATTATAGTTTAAATGTTATCGTTTTTCGTGTGTATTCTTTCAATAAATGCATACACTATGCATCATCTCCTCTCGTCACAAGCCCCGCATCATAGTAAGTTAAGGTGAAAACTTTAGCGATACGCTTCGCAACGTCAACTCGTTTTTCGGCTACAAAATTATAAAAGTGGAGCTAAATCACCCCCCCCGATTAGTTAATCTTATTTAATAGCAAGAAAAGTTTTGCATCATGCAGATAGCAATGCGAGGAGATTTGAGCGAAAATGTAAATAGTTTGGTCACAAGATTGTCACAGCAAGTATTGAGAAAATGATTGCACAGGAGAAGTCTTGCTGAAGTCTGTTGTACGTTTCTTTAGTCTCAATAGGTATTCTCCACATCTATATATACACGCGTGCGCACGCGCGCATCATTTAAATTTGCCCTTCATTATCCTGCATTGTGTCACTACATGATGAATTATCGCTGATACACAGAAGGTTGCGAAGTGTAGGCAGAGAACATTTGCCTACACTTTACCATCACTTTTGCTTGCACTGGGCGAAATAGAGAGCACCAATGAGGAGGGTAATTTTCCCTTGATGTAGATAAAACGGGAGCAAGGGATAAATCTCACGCCTATAGGGGATAATTGGGCCGCTCATAGGGGAGACGATGAGAAGTGCAAGCGAGTGTAGGGATAGTGTAGGATGATTTGCGCAGATTTCGCTGTGGAATACATTGATATTCAGTATGGTTTGCAATCAAAAGCGCTAAGCGTGTAGGTTACGAGGAGTAAAATCTGTGGTAATGCACGCGAGCGTATGCGTACGCGAGGAAGGGAAGAAAAGTGTACAGTTTGTACACTCTTTTTGGAAATTGCTTGACGATGAGCTAACTTTGCACTCACAACAAACAGTTCTCACGCTGTGCCTCCCTAAGCTCTGGCACAGGCGACGATATATACAGCCTTGCGCACACTGGTCAGCCTCGATGTCATGAATTTTTCCCATGAGATCATATTTCCATTCCGTGGGCGACGCGTCTCGCGTCGGCGCAATGAAAGAGAATGTGCCGATAATGCGCCACTACGGATGATGCCGATGCGAGACGCGTCGCCCACAGAAATAATAGAGATAAAATGCTCACAGAAATGATAGAGTTAGCCACAGAAATAATGAAAATGAGGCTATTGAGGCGAGGAATCGCGTCTTGACTCACAACGTTATTCACACTACATAGGATGAGAGTAAAAGCGCAGTAGCGGGTATTTCATAGTTAACAAACATAAAAAAGACGACATTCTGACTACTTTTTCCGCCTCCTTATGCAAACAACGCGTGCAAAAGTGCGTATCTTTGCCCGAAGATAGGCTGCGGCTCGGCAAAGCATTCAAGCAAGCTTGATGCTCTGCTCTCGCCTTGCGCTATCTTTGCCACCATAAGAATACAAACTACAAACCCTGAAAATAGGAACACAATGAAAAAGTCACTTTTGTTATTAGCACTGTGCCTCACCAGCGTAGGCATGTATGCACAGGATGACGACGTGTACTTCGTTCCGTCATCGAAAGACAAGGTTCAATCCAACGACTCTTATACTGCCAATCCTGGCCGTTCTTCTTATACCCCCATCTCGACCGACGACTCTGCATTCAGTTCGAGCAACTGGGCCGATGGTCGCGGCAATGGTAAGTGGGACGTTGATGCTTACAATCGTCGCGGACGCAACTATAAGCAGCAACTGCCCGATACGCTCACCTCGCAGCAGACCTACGACCAGGGCTACTCTGATGGCTACGAAGATGGTTCGTGCACTGCACGCATCGTACGCTTCGGAGCTCCCAGAGCGGGTGTCATCGTGAGCAGTCCGTTCTATTGGGACTACTACGACCTCTGCTACGATCCTTTCTACTACGGCTACGGCTCTCCCTGGAGCTGGGGCTGGAGCGGATGGTATGGTTGGGGCAGCTGGTACGGCTGGCGTCCTTACTATAGCAGTTGGTCATGGGGCTGGGGCTCTCCCTGGTACGACCCTTGGTATGATCCTTGGTATGGTCCCGGTTGGGGCGGTGGTCACCATTGGGCTTGGCATCCGGCTCCCCTGCCTGCTAACGCTCAGCGCGGCCCTGTAGGCGGATGGACAGCTCGCGGCGGTGCTCGCGGTGCAGGTTCCTTCACGGGCAACGGAAGCGCTTCGCGTGGCTACGGCATGAATGGTCGCAGCTATGGCGTCTCAAGCAATCGTTCGTTTGGTGCTGGCTCAACGGGTACACGTAGTTTCGGTACAGGTTCTACAGGTACGCGTAGTTTTGGTACAGGCTCTACGGGTACACGTAGCTTTGGAACGACTCCTTCCAATAGCAACCGCGGATGGAGCAACACCAACCGCAGCAACACGAATAGCAACTCCAACCGCACCTATTCACAGCCCTCACGCAGTAGTTTCGGTGGTGGATCATCTGTAGGCGGTAGTCGCGGTTTCGGTGGCGGCGGATCTGTAGGCGGTGGTAGCCGTGGCTTCGGAGGAGGCGGTGGCAGCCGTGGTGGCGGTCGCAGTTTCGGCGGCAGATAACACCCCACCCTCTTAACGCCACAAGCCTCTCTAAAGCATAGAAAGTTTTAAAAGCTTAGAATTCCTATCCCCTACCCCCAGAAATCCTAAGCCCCTAAAAACCCTCCCAACAACAATCCTTATCATGAAACTAAAATATACTGCCGCACTCGCAGCCTTTGCCCTCTGCGGCGCAATGAATGCACAAGACATCTATAAAGTAGAGACCCTCACGGGTTCCGACCTCAATGGTACCGCTCGCTTCGTAGGTATGGGTGGTGCGATGAGCACCCTCGGTGCCGACCTCTCCGTAATGGGAAGCAACCCTGCCGGCATCGGTATGTATCGCCGCAGCGACATCGCTCTGACAGGAAGCGCTACCGTTCAGCCCAACGGACAGACATTTGCCGATATCGACAAAGCTCGCGGTTCGTTCGACCAAGCAGGCTTCGTCTATTCCATCAATATGGGCAATAGCGGCAAGCTCAAATACGTCAACTTCGGTTTCAACTATCAGAAGCGTCGCAATCTGAAGAACTTCATTGGCCTCAACAACATTGCTACCGTAGGTGGCGCTTCGCAGTCATGGCAGTTCCAAGAGTTGGCAGGTACGTTAGACCTCTCACAGAATAGCGTGCAGACCAACCCTTCAGCCATCACGGCATACGATGCTGGGCTCATCAGTCCGAAGAAGAACGTTAGCGGCGACATCATAGGCTACGATGCAAGCAATGCCCTGGCCTACAACTACAACCGCGCTCAGTGGGGCGGCATCCAGCAGTACGACTTCAACGTCTCATTTAATGTCGACAACCGCATCTACGTAGGTGCTACCTTTGGTGTGTACAACGTAGACATACACAACCATCTCGAATACGACGAGAACTTGCAAGACAACACGGGAGCCACTGCTGCCTACAACATGGACTATGACGAAGCCCTGACAGGCACGGGATTCGACGTGAAAGCGGGCATTATCTTCCGTCCGCTTGAAGACAGCCCCTTCCGCATCGGACTCGCGGTAAGCACCCCGATATTCTACGACCTTACGCAGAATGCTTACCTCAAGATGAACTCGCCCTATGCTTACACCGACAACCAAGGCAACACTTTCGATCGCACCGTAGCCGACTATTCTGTCAGCGACTACGACTACCGCATCCGCACCCCATGGAAACTCAACATCGGCCTCGCCACCACCGTGAGCAACTATCTTGCCCTCGATGCCGAGTACGAAATCAGTCGCTACACGGGTGCACAAGTGCGCTACCCCGACTATGGTCGTAGTGACTGGGATTGGGACTATGGCTACAGTTCTTCCACACGCGATCGCGAGATGGACAAAGAGATCGACAATCTGCTCAACACCGTGCAGACCTTCCGTGCAGGTGCTGAAGTGCGCCTTGCCCCGGGACTATTCGGCCGCATAGGTTACAACTACGTATCATCGCCCTTCAAGAAGGATGCCTACCTCAACACCTTCACCCAGAGTCCATCTTACGCCTATAGCCTCAACACCGACTACGTGAACCTCGGTGCTATCAACCGCGTCACCCTCGGCCTTGGCTACCGTGGCAAGCACTTCTATGCCGACATGGCCTATCAATATCAGAAGCAGCAAGCCGACGTCTATGCCTTCTACGCCACAGAGTCGGGCAACGGCACTGGCGCCAACATTCTCTCTGGTCAAAAGGTAGATCTTGATCGCCACAACGTGATGTTTACGCTTGGATTCAAGTTCTAAAGCCAACGCGTTGGCGGAATTAGTAAACAAGGTGACAAGTTAACGGGTTAACAGGTAAGTTTGCAAAGTTTTTTAAGCTTTCTGTTATTCTGACTTTAACATAATAAGTGGCGTATAGCATACTTACTTGTTAACCTGTCAACTTGTTAACCCGTTAACTTGAAATTCCGCCAACGGGTAAAGCCAAGGCCTATCCATGAGCAATTTCTCCAACGACCTAAGAGCCAAAGAGAAACAAGAAGAACGAGAAAAGACTGCAAGAGAAACACTCGGAAAGACATTCCACGACCTGGGTAAGACCGCTTTTGCGGTGATGGTGGTGGGAAATGCCGTGACTCTGTTCGGAATCTCTCAAAATACCACATGGCAAATAGTAGTATCAATGTCTCTCGGCATCGCAGCAACCGCGGGATTCATCTATATCGGTAACAAAATTCTTAAGAAAAAATGAACGGACTAATCATATCATTTGCAGGCACCCTCGTCGCCCTTATCATCTTCAACCTCTGGCTCAACACCAAGAGCGGTAAGAAATGGCTTCACGGATCTGAATAAGCAGCGAGAGACTTCGCACCTGTAAGTATAACAAACAAGACTTTCTGCAACAACCACCCCGCCCACATGAGTGGTTGTTGCTTTTTTCTTATCAATATCAGACAATGAAACGTATTCTCTATATCATCCCAGCAGCCATGATGCTCCTTAGCTCATGTGCTTCGCAGAAATCAGCCTACTTCGTGGGTGGAGAGTGGAACGTCGTCAGCCTCAACGGCGAAAGCGTTACGCCATCAGACGAGACTCCCTTCCTCGGTTTTGACCAAGAGAAAGGCCACATCTATGGCTTCACCGGCTGCAACCGACTCACGGGTAGCATCAACCTCAAAAAGTTGGCCAACGGCAAGCCCGACTTCTCACAGATGGGTATGACACGGATGATGTGTCCCGACAATAAGTACGAACGCCCCTTTATGGACGCGCTCTCCCGCGTAAAGACCTCTGAGATCAAAGACAGCGAAATACTGCTCAAGGATGCCCAAGGCAAAGTAATCATCACACTGAAAAAGAAATAAGAACTATGGCCACCACCGACGACAAGAAGATAATATTCTCCATGGTGGGTCTGTCGAAGACCATCAAGCAAAACAATAAGCAAGTACTCAAGAACATCTACCTCAGCTTCTTCTACGGCGCAAAGATCGGTATCATCGGTCTGAACGGCGCAGGTAAGTCTACGCTGATGAAGATCATTGCCGGACTCGACAATGACTATCAAGGCGAAGTGGTATTCTCGCCCGGCTACACCGTGGGATACCTGCCACAGGATCCACACCTCGACGACCAAAAGACGGTAAAGGAAATCGTGCAAGAGGGTGTGCAAAGCGTAGTAGACGCTTTGGCAGAGTATGAGGAGATCAATCAGAAGTTTGGCTTGCCCGAGTATTATGAAGACGAGGACAAGATGAACCAACTCTTTGCCCGCCAAGGAGAACTTCAGGACATTCTCGATGCCACCGACGCGTGGAACCTCGACAGCCGCCTAGAGCGCGCCATGGATGCACTCCGACTGCCGCCCGCCGATCAGAAAGCTGAACACCTCTCAGGGGGTGAGCGCCGCCGCGTAGCCCTCTGCCGTTTGCTCCTCCAGAAGCCCGACGTGCTTCTGCTCGATGAGCCTACCAACCACCTCGACGCTGAAAGCATCGACTGGCTTGAGCAACACCTCAATCAGTACGAGGGTACCGTCATCGCCGTGACCCACGACCGCTACTTCCTCGACGACGTAGCGGGATGGATCCTTGAGCTCGATCGCGGTGAAGGCATCCCCTGGAAGGGCAACTACTCTTCATGGCTCGAACAGAAGAGCAAACGCATGGAACAGGAAGAGAAGGTGGCAAGCAAGCGCCGCAAGACCCTCGAACGTGAGCTCGAATGGGTGCGCATGGCTCCCAAAGCACGACAGGCCAAGGGCAAGGCACGTCTTAACTCTTACGACAAACTCCTCAACGAGGATCAGAAGGAGAAGGAACAGAAGCTCGAGATATTCATCCCCAACGGCCCACGCCTTGGCAACAAGGTGATCGAAGCTCACGGCGTGTCGAAAGCCTTTGGCGACAAAGTGCTCTACAAGGACCTCGACTTCACCCTGCCCCCCGCAGGCATCGTGGGCGTGATAGGCCCCAACGGTGTGGGAAAGACCACACTCTTCCGCCTCATCATGGGACTCGATAAGCCCGATGCGGGCACCTTCGAGATGGGCGAGACTGTAAAACTTGCCTACGTGGACCAACAGCACACTGACATCGATTCCGAGAAGTCAGTCTACGAGGTCATTAGCGGAGGCAGCGAACTCATGCGTATGGGCGGACGCGACATCAATGCCCGTGCTTACTTGAGCCGTTTCAACTTTGCCGGAGCTGACCAAGAGAAGAAGTGCGGCGTGCTCTCGGGCGGTGAGCGCAACCGCCTCCAGCTGGCATTAGCGCTTAAGCAGGAAGGCAACGTGCTACTACTCGATGAGCCTACCAATGATATAGACGTCAACACGCTCCGTGCCCTCGAGGAAGGCCTTGAAGCCTTCGCTGGTTGTGCCGTTGTGATCAGTCACGACCGTTGGTTCCTCGATCGTATCTGTACCCACATTCTCGCCTTCGAAGGCGATGGCAACGTCTACTTCTACGAAGGTTCTTATACCGACTATGAGATCAACAAGGCAAAGCGTCTCGGACTCGAAGAGCCCAAGCGCATCCGCTATCGCAAACTCGAGAGTTAATTGAAGAGGATTTTAAGAGTTTAGAAGTTTATGAGTTAAGAAGAATGTTTTTCTTCACAAACTTCTCTACTTCTAAACTCTTAACTTATAAACTTATAAAACCTCATCATGCCTAAGTCCCTATTATCCCTACTTATGGTCACGCTCTGCGCGTGGCCGTTTTCTTTGTACGCACAGAAGCAGCCCAGCCATAGCGAACAGCAACAGATGCTGCAAGAAGAGCAGGCCTTTCTGCGCCATATGAAACCAGGCTTACAACACACGCAGATGCTTGCCGTAAAAGCAGGCATAATTGGCAACTTGGCTCCACTTGAGTCCATACGTCAGAGTCGCAACGTGGCACCATCATTGTCCGAAGGCATCGTAGCCACCGACATTTCCCCAAACTTGCGTCTATTCAAGCCATCGAAGCGAAGCAAGAAATCCATGCCCGTATTGCTCTATCTGCATGGCGGAGGGTGGTGCTTCGGGAGCATCAATAGCTGTACACTGTTCTGCGCAAACGTGGCAAAAGAGGCACAGTGCTGCGTGGTGGCGCTCAACTACCGGCTCTCACCCGAACATCCCTACCCCACACCGCTCACCGACTGTCAAGAAGCCCTCGCCTACGTCAGAGAGCATGCCCACGAGTGGGGAGGCGACAGCACACGCATCTCGATAGGCGGCGACAGTGCAGGAGGTAATCTCGCTCTTGCCACAGCCATGACCTCTGAGGGCCTCCACGCCGTCATACCCATCTACCCCGTCACGAAGCTCTTCGCCGATGCTTCTGCCTCATGGGCCACCTATGCCAGTGGCTATGGCGACGATGCCGAACTCCTCGAAGCTTTCTGTGAAGCCTACGCTCGGGGAAAAGTGCAAGACCCTCTCGTATCCGTGGGATTAGCCCCCGACAGCATGCTCCAGAAGCTTCCCCCCCGTGCTCCTCATCTCCGCTGGTCACGACGTGCTTGCCGATCAAGGAGCAGCATTTGCAGAGCGCCTTAAAAGCATCGGTGTACGCACCGACTATCACCTCTTCCCCACCGCCACCCATCTATTCATCACCGTGCCCGGACAGCCCACAGCCTTCCGACGAGCCGTGCAGATTGTAGCTAAATTCCTGTAAATGAGCATTATTTAACACAAGATACATGCTCTGCTTAGCAATAAAGTAGTATCTTTGCGCAAGAATCGCCAATCTTGTGCACTCGTATCAAGCCCCATTTTGATTAAAATCGAGAGCGCTTGCGCACAATATAGGTCATTCTTAGAGAATAAAAACTACCATCCGATGAATATGACTTTTCTGCGCCGTGCAGCCTTATCCGTGATAATGCTCAGCATGGGCGCTTCGGCTTATAGCCAAGACTTGATAGCTCGTCAAGCCCCCGTAGATCGTCGTCTGCGTGCCGTAGACTCTGTAGCCATTCAGCGCGCCGTAGACCGTGACCTCAACAATTCCCTCAGTAGCGACGTATACAGCAGTTGGGTGACCAACCGCGCTCATCCCTATAAACGCGACGAAGTGCCCGAGACCTACCGCATCGACTTGCGTGGCTTCTGCATGCCCACTCCCTCACGCAACGTAACGAGCCGATTCGGCTATCGCCCCGCCTTTAAGCGCGTGCATAAGGGCCTCGACATCAAAGTGTGTACGGGCGACACCATCGTCGCAGCCTTCGACGGCAAAGTGCGCGTAGTGCGCTACGACGAAGGCGGATATGGCAACTACGTGGTGATACGCCACAACAATGGTCTCGAAACCATTTATGGCCACCTCTCGAAGCAACTCGTCAAGGGCGACCAAATGGTACGTGCTGGTGAACCCATCGGATTGGGTGGCAACACAGGGCGCTCTTTCGGTTCACACCTCCACTTCGAAACCCGACTTGCAGGCGAGCCTATCAATCCCGAGTTGCTCTTCGACTTCCCCGCACAAGACGTGACGGGCGATTATTACACTTTCAACAAGAATAGCAACGACAACGGCACACGCGGTCTCTTGGCATCAAAGAAAACTTCTGCTGAAGACGCTGTGGCCATGACCGCCACCCACTTCTACAAGGTGGAACGAGGCGAGAGCCTTGCCTCTATTGCCGAAAAGCTCGGCATAAGTGAGGATAAACTGGCCAAGGTCAACCGTCTGTCGACCAATGCACATCTGCGCACAGGACAGATTCTCCGATATTAAAGCAAAGGGGCCACTTGGGCTCTATTCGTTCATTCCCTAAAAGACTGCGATACGTTACAGCCACGCGCTGTACGCATCGCAGCCTTTTTTTTATAAAAACGGTAAAAAGGAGCAAAACAGTCAGCTTATCGAAAGAAAATAAGGCGCTAAGCAACGAGAATACGTAATAATGCGTAAATTTGCCAATCAGCAACCTACCTTCACTTTCAACATGACAATACGCAATCTCATACTCATCCTCCTCTCTACGCTGACCACGCTTACCGTAAGCGCACAGACTTCAGCCTACGACCGCTACATAGATCGCTACAGCGGCATGGCAGTCGATCAGATGAAGCGTTACGGCATACCCGCCAGTATCACGCTGGCTCAAGGTCTGCTCGAGAGTGCTGCAGGCATGAGCCGCTTGGCCACGAAGGGCAACAACCACTTTGGCATCAAGGTGGGAGGCACATGGACAGGCCCCTACATGGTCATGGCCGACGACCGACCCGACGATAAGTTTCGCGTATACCGTTCAGCTGCTGAAAGTTATGAAGACCACTCCAAGTTCTTACGCACAGGCCGACGCTATGCATTCCTCTTCGACCTCCGTCCTACAGACTACAAAGGATGGGCGCGAGGCCTCAAGCAAGCAGGCTATGCCACAAGCCCCACTTATGCACAGGGACTCATCAATCTGATTGAGAAATACAACCTCCAACGCTTCGACGGCAAACACCATCATCACGAAAATGCCGAAGAGCGACATGAGCGCAAGGAGCAACAACGACTCCAGCAGCAGGCTTTCGATCGTGAAGTGCGTCGCTGCAACGGACAGTACTATGTCATCGCTCGCTCGGGCGACACCTTTGCTTCGCTCGCCCGCATCTTCCGCATCAAGGAGGAGAAGCTTCGCAAATACAACGACGTGGACCAAAGCTATCGCCTGCGCCAAGGCAACGTGGTCTATCTAGGCAAAAAGCGCAAGAAGGCCGATAGCTCCATGAAGCGACGCTACCACGTGATGCGCGAGGGCGAAAGCCTCTACAGCATTGCACAGATGTATGGCATCCGCCTCACCTCGCTCTGCAAGATGAATCCCATCAAGAGCGACTACGTATTCCGCGTGGGCGACGAAATCAAGATCAAATAAGAGCAGCCCCTCCAACCTACAATGACCAAAAACTCTACAATGACCAAGCAGCCCTACTTTTCATTCGAAGTACTCCCGCCTCTGCGCGGACGAGGCATGGAGAGCATCTATCGAACCATCGACAACTTGATGCCCTTCCATCCTGCCTATATCAATATTACTACCCACCGAGCCGAGACTATCTACAGCGAAGTGGGCGACGGAACGTATCGCAAACTCAGCGTGCGCAACCGTCCTGGCACAGTGGCCATTGCTGCTGCCATCAAGGAACGCTACGGCCTGCGCACCGTGCCCCACATCATCTGTAGCGGATTCACCGCTGCTGAGATCGAGAGCGAACTCATCGACCTTTCCTACTTGGGCATCGACGAGCTTCTGCTTCTCCGTGGCGACCGTGCACGTGGTGAGAACCGCTACATACCCACTCCGGGCGGACACAGCCATGCCATCGACCTTTGCCATCAAGTAAATGATTTCAACGTGGGTCACTTGCTCGGTGGCGTAGAGTGTGAACCTCTATCCACGCCATTCACCTTTGGCGTGGCGGGCTATCCCGAAAAGCACGAAGAGGCTATGAACCTCGACACTGACATCGAACATCTACGAGCCAAAGTAGAAGCTGGCGCAAAGTACATCGTCACACAGATGTTCTTCGACAACAAGAAGTACTTTGCCTTCGTCGATCGCTTGCGAGCCGAGGGAATCACCATCCCCGTAGTTCCTGGTATCAAGCCCCTCACCACGATGAACCATTGCACCATGCTGCCTAAGACATTCCACATCGACTTCCCCACAGAACTCTCAGCAGAATTTGAGAAATGTCATTCCAACGACGATGTGAAAGCCCTCGGCGTGGAATGGGGCATCCAGCAGTGTCGTGAGCTACGCGATGCCGGCGTGCCAGGCCTGCACTTCTACACCATGAACGCCTCCCTCTCCACCCAGCGCATCGTAGAAGGAGTCTTCTAAACCATAGCTTCTATACTATAGAAGCCCTAACCCACCTAGAAGCCCTAGCCCACCTAGAATTACTAGAATCCCTAGAATTACTAGAGCGCCTCCCCCTCTACCCCCCAGATAATCCACCCCAGCCACAACTACTTAACTACTTCATGTCCATACTTGACGATACCCCCATAGGCCGCGAACTGCAGCAACGCATCCTGATACTCGACGGTGCTATGGGCACTATGATTCAGCGTTTCCACCTCACGGAAGACGACTTCCGCGGAGAGATATTCTCCAACTGGGAAGTAAAGCTTCAAGGCAACAACGACGTGATTGCCCTGACACGCCCCGATGTGTTAGGACAAATCCATCGCGAATACTTGGAAGCAGGCGCCGACATCATATCGACCAACACCTTCAATGCACAGCGCATCTCACAAGCAGACTATCAGACCGAAGCTTACGTGGAAGAGATGAATCGTGCCTCAGCCCGACTCGCACGCGAGGAGGCCGACCGCATGACGAAACTCACACCGCAGAAACCTCGATTCGTAGCAGCCTCGATAGGTCCCACGAACAAGACGCTCTCTATGTCGCCCGACGTAGAGAACCCTGCCTATCGTGCCCTAACATTCGACGAACTTTGCTCGGCTTATGAGGAGCAGATGCAGGTGCTTTCTGAGGAAGGAGTAGACTTATTCTTAATGGAGACAGCCTTCGACACGCTCAACGTCAAGGCGGGTCTTGAGGCTGCTCGCCGTGTGAAGGAACGCACGGGCCGACGCATCCCCATCATGCTCAGCGCCACCATAGCCGATGCTTCGGGACGTATGCTTTCGGGGCAAACGCTCGACGCTTTCCTGGCCTCCATTCAGCACGATGAAGACTTACTCAGCGTGGGTCTCAACTGCTCGTTTGGCGCAGAAGACATGCGCCCTTACCTCCACAGTCTTGCACAGAAGGCGCCCGTCTACGTGAGTGCTCACCCCAATGCCGGTCTGCCCGACGAAGAGGGAAACTATACGCAGACGCCACAGATGATGGCCGACGCCATAGGCCACTTTATAGAGGATGGAAGCATCAACATCGTAGGTGGTTGCTGCGGTTCTACCCCCGACCATATCCGACTTATCGCTCAGCGAGCTGAGGGAGAGACACCCCGACGTTTGCCCGCCCCAGAGCCCGTGGATTGGTTGGCGGGTCTCGACGCTTTCTCACCCACCGAGGGCATGTTTATGAACGTGGGCGAAAGGTGCAATGTGGCAGGTAGCCGCAAGTTTCTGCGTCTCATCAAGGAGAAGCAGTACGACGAAGCGCTCACCATTGCTCGCAAGCAGGTGCGCGATGGCGCCACACTGCTCGACGTCAACATGGACGATGGTCTGCTCGATGCCGAGGCAGAGATGACACACTTCCTTCAGCTCATGGCTTCCGACCCCGAGGTGGCTCGCATCCCCTGGATGATCGACTCCTCACGCTTTGCCGTGGTGGAAGCTGCGCTCAAGTGCGTACAGGGCAAGTGTGTGGTCAATTCCATCTCGCTCAAAGAGGGCGAAGAGAAGTTTCTCTCCCACGCTCGCACCATCCATCGCTATGGCGCCGCCATGGTGGTGATGGCTTTCGACGAGGTGGGGCAAGCCACAAGCTACGATCGAAAGATTGAAGTCTGCTCGCGTGCCTACCACCTACTCACCGAGCAAGCAGGCATCCCGCCCACCGACATCATCTTCGACCCCAACGTGCTCACCGTAGCCACGGGTATGAAGGAGCACGATGCTTATGGTCTCGACTTCATCCGCGCCACGGGGTGGATACGCAAGAATCTACCCGGAGCCCACGTGAGCGGCGGTGTGAGCAACCTCTCATTTGCCTTCCGCGGCAACAACTTCCTGCGCGAAGCCATGCACGCCGTGTTCCTCTACCACGGCATGCAGCAAGGCATGGACATGGGCATTGTCAATCCAGCGTCGAAGGTGATGTATCAAGATATCCCCGCCGACCTGCTCGAACGCATCGAAGACGTGGTGCTCTATCGCCGCGAAGATGCTTCCGAGCGGCTCACCGAGGCTGCACAGAAATTGCTCGAACAGAAAGATGCTTTAGCAGCAGCGGGGGCTAACGCTCCCACCGTCGACCGCCATACTTTGCCGCTCGAAGACCGCCTCGTCACCTCACTCCGCACGGGCGACGACGAGTTTCTCACGGACGACCTCACCGAGGCACTCGGCGTATATTCCGCTCCAGCCCAGATCATCGAAGGTCCGCTGATGAAGGGCATGCAGATCGTGGGCAACCTCTTTGGCGAAGGCAAGATGTTCCTGCCACAAGTGGTAAAGTCGGCCCGCACGATGAAGAAGGCCGTGGCTTTCCTGCAGCCCTACATTGAGCAGAGCAAACAGGAGGGCACGCAGAGCAATGGTGTATATATGGTAGCCACGGTGAAGGGCGACGTCCACGACATTGGTAAGAACATCGTGGCTGTGGTCATGGCATGCAACAATTTCGACATCATCGACCTCGGCGTGATGGTGCCTGCCGAAGACATTGTGCGCACGGCACAAGAGCGCCACGTCGACTTCATTGCCCTAAGCGGCCTCATCACACCCTCGCTCGACGAGATGTGTCACACGGCCGAAGCCCTTGCGAAAGCGGGCATTGACATTCCGCTCTTTATCGGTGGAGCCACCACTTCCGAGCTCCACACGGCTCTAAAGATTGCTCCGCTCTACCGCGGCCCCGTATTCTACGTAAAGGATGCTTCTATCAATGCCGTACTGGCCATGCAGCTCATGAGCAACGAACGCGACGCGCTCATCGAATCCAACCGCAAGCGTCAGGCACAGCTCGTAGCTGAGCACGATGCCAAGAAAGCAGCACAGACTGCAGCCACCGCTCCTACGCAGCAAGGACTCACTCCCCTCGAGCAGCGCCTCAAGATCAATTGGAAAGAGGAAGCACTCCCCCGCCCCTCCTACCTCGGACTGCGCAAGATTGCTCCTATCTCCATAGCCGACGTAAGGCCCTTTATCAACTGGATCTACTTCTTCAACCTCTGGAAGGTGAAGCGAGGCACTCAGGAGGCAGAAGACGTGAAGCGCGATGCCGAAGCTCTTCTCGACGAATTGCAAACGCGCCACTCCATGCAAGCCGAAGTGGCCTTCTATCGCGCCAATGGCACAGAATCGTCTATCGTAATCCATCGTCATGCCCATGATAAGGGGTGCAACTGCTCCGACCTCACGATTCCTACCCCGCGTCAGAAGCATCCCGCCGAACCGGGCGAGCCTTGTCTCTCGCTTTGCGACTTCGTGGCTCCCGCTCCGTTCGACGATTATATAGGTGTGTTTGCACTCACCGTCTCACCCTCGTTTATGGAAGAATTGGAAGCCTTGAAGCAAACCTCCGACGACTATCGTGCCCTGCTCTTCCAAAGCGTTGGCGACCGCTTGGCAGAGGCCACGAGCGAATGGCTCCACCAAGAAGTGCGCCGCCATCTGTGGGGCTATGCTCCCGATGAGCAACTCTCGCTCCACGACCTTGCACGTGCTGCCTACCAAGGCATCCGACCCGCCGTGGGCTACCCCTCTCTGCCCGACAATCAGCTTATCTTCCCCATCACCTCCTTGCTCCGACTGAGCGACCTCGGCATCAGCCTCACCGAGAATGGTGCCATGTATCCTCAGAGCTCCGTCTGTGGTCTGTACTTCAGCAGTCCACATAGCAAGTACTTCATTGCGAAAGGGGAAATTGGTCCGACACTGAAAACGAAGACTAACAAGCGTCTCTCCGCTGCCACTTGGCAGTGACGCACATGCTTACAATAAAGCACTTTCTCATACGCGGCATACTTTCATAGCGAAAGTATGCCGCGTTTTTCTGTATTCATACAAGCCTGGGGGAAATATATAAAGTAATCATTCTCCGCTGCATCGCGCGATTTCTTCTCATGGTCGCCTCAGCATTCACAAGCCTTCGTCTTTTCATCGCAAGATCACCGCTCACTCGTCTGCCGAAGGCCATCGGCAGCTTTACCGAAGGCCATCGGCAGCGCTACCAAAGGCCATCGGCAGCGTTACCGTAGGCCATCGGCAGAGCTATAGATCCTCATGGCAGAACACTCACGCCCTTAGCCACAGACCAGCAAATGCTCACTCTTACAAATAAAAGTCTTCGCACAACGCTTGGTACTCCGCAGAGCGAGAGTCACCATCACCTAAGAGAGTGAGCACATTGTGATCGAGCGGACGAGCGGAGAGGCTAAACTCGAGTAGCACTCGTTTGCACGGCTTGTTGAGCCGCGTCACGATGTCGGTGCGACGCGTTAAGGTGAGACCATGCAAGGCTGCCAACGTGCAAAAGCGGGGCTGTGCCTGCGATGGCAATATCACGGAGAAAGTGGAGGGATGGTCCGCCAAAGCGTTTTTCCCCTGATCGTCGTGAAGAAGAAGGCTGACGCTTCGCAGCAAAGCAGCAAAGGTAAGTCCGCCCCCAGCAGTGTGGCGCGCCTGTGCTCGAAGTTGCGAGGGCGGAAGGAGGTCTTCCTCATAATAGGGCGGATTGGAGATAATGCAGTCGAACTTTCCCTGCTGAGCGGGATCGACAGCCCACCGCACAACGTCGTCTTGTACCACCTCGATGCGATCGGCAAAGGGAGAATGGGCCACGTTATCCCGGGCATCGAGCACGGCAGAAGCATCGAGTTCGATAGCCGTAACGCGAGCTACAGGCTGACGCTGTGCTATCATTAGGCTGATTAGTCCGCTACCGCAGCCAATGTCGAGTATGCGGCTGGCACGGCTCACGTCTGCCCAAGCACCCAGGAGTACGCCATCAGTGCCCACTTTCATTGCGCAACGGCTATCGGCTATATGGAATTGCTTAAAGGTGAAACTCATTCTTTCTTATTTTTCTTATCCTATAAATAGGTATATTGGGGGTATATGCATATCTTTGTATACCCGTTGGCGGAATTATTGGTTAACGGGTAAACAAGTTGACGAGTTGACAAGTAAATAAGTCTTAGACTACTTGTTTTCGTTAAGAAAGGAAACGATTGAACTCAACCAACTTACCTGTTCACCTGTTAACTTGTCAACCCGTTTACAAATTCCGCCAACGCGTCTTTGTATACGTTTTGCTATGATGCAAGACCTGTATGTTAACCCCAACGTTGGCTCGCGCCACTGCAAATTTAACGATAATCCATGAATCTACAATCATCCTTGCTTGAGACCGCTCAAGACCTCTTTAATGCGCTGCTCCGCGTAAAGCCCGAATGGCGGGTGAAGACGCGCTACGGCGTGCTGCTCGAAGTGGTCAACGTGGCCATCAATCAGAAGCTGCGCGATGTGAGTGTAAAACTCAGTGGCACGTATGCCAAGATGGACTTTCTGCTGAAGCAGTACCACGTGAGGGAGAACGACCGCAGTCTGTCGTTTGCCCTCAATCATCTGCGCCACCGGCTAATGAAACTCAGCGTGATGGATGATGATGAACTGATTCGGACGTGGGGCTACGATCTCAAGGCTGTGGTGCGATTTGTCGAGACGATCTATGACGCTGCTGCTCCCGAAGCGCTCAACCTGTTGCTTCCTGCAGGAGAATTGACCGAAGAGCAGGACGCCACATGGCGCAAGGAGAGCGATGTGCCTGGCTGCGTGAGGTGCACCATCGTGCGCTGGGATAACACTTATATATATGCCACGCGTGAGGACAACGACCAAGACGTGCGCATCAATTATGCTGCAGAGAATGCTTACGTGCCGGGCGACTGGACTTACCTCCGTCAATGCATGGTGGAGGGCGAGGCGCTCAACGTGATTCGTCCGCGTGAGGTGGGGGGCGCTTGGGTGGCAGAACTGCTCATCTATGCGCCTGACTATCTGATCAACGTCACCTCCATTGCCAATTGTTTCACCCCCGTGGGACATACAGCATTCTCGCAACTCCTTAAGCGTGTGGAGCCATCGCCACTGAGTCAACATACGCTATTGGGTAACTTTGCTGGCCAGCTACTCGACGAGGTGGCTTACCGCATGGACACGCCTTATGCTGAGAGCATTCGCAACTTCTTCCGCCACAACGCACTGGGCCTCGTGGCTTGCGAAGACGAGATAGGACGCGACTTTCACGAAGAGGCACGCCGACAGAAGCAACACATCGAGCACATGCTTCATCAGACCATGCCCCGCGAGATGAACCACGAGTTGAAGGAGGAGAAGATTGTGCTCGAGCCCTCATTCTTCTCAGACGCACTGGGACTACAAGGACGTATGGACTTCTTGGAACTCGACTATCGCATGGTGATCGAGCAGAAGTCGGGCAAATGCAGATTTATGCCCGGTGTGCCCAAAGACAAGTTTGCGGGTATGCAAGAGCCCCACTACGTGCAGGCTCTGCTCTATCGTGCACTGCTTCACTACGACTACGCCCAACTTCACTACGAGCGGATGCAAGCCTTCTTGCTCTACTCTCGCTACGAGGATGGACTGCAGGAGACACCGAGCGCGCCACGCTTACTCTTCGAGGCCATCAAGCTGCGCAATCAGTTGGCATGGTGTGAGGAGTGGTATGCCCGTGGAGGTATGCGTGCGCTCGATACGCTCACACCAGAGAAGCTCTACCCCGGTGCAAGCGGTCCGCTATGGCAACGGTTCACGCGTCCACAGATAGAGCAAACGCTGCGTCCCATCCGCGAGGCTACGGCGCTTGAGAAGGCTTACTACTTCCGCTTCTTACAGTTTATCTCCAACGAGCAGGTGCTCTCTAAGATTGGCACACGCACGAAGGAGAATTCGGGCTTTGCCTCCGTATGGAATACCCCACTTGACGATAAGCGCGAGGCGGGCAACATCTACGAGGGCATGACGCTCGAACCCGAGGTAAAGGACGGCCGCGTGGCAGAGGCTCGGCTCAGATTCAGCAAGCAGTTGGGCACGGTGGGCGATGCGGATATGTCGAACTTTCGTGTGGGCGACATCGTGTTCTTCTACCCTTACGCTCCCACCGATCTGCCCGATGCCACAGCCACCATGGTGTTTCGCTGCACCATCACGGATCTGCAAGCCGACTTCGTAAAGGTGCGCTTGCGCAATCCGCAGACGAGCCCCTTGGTGTTTCAGCATTTCAAGGGGTGCGTATGGGCTATGGAACACGACTTCATGGAGTCGTCCTACAGTTCGCTCTACCGCGGCATGCACGCATTTCTATCCGCTCCGAAGAGGCGTCGCGACCTCTTGCTCGGTCAGCGCCGCCCCGGCTTCGATACGAGCATTGAGCTACGGGGCGACTATGGCAATGAGGAGTTCAACTCCTTGGTGCGCCATGCTCGGCAGGCACAGGACCTGTACCTCGTGATCGGTCCGCCGGGCACGGGCAAGACCTCCTACGGACTGACCAACATTCTACGCGAGGAGTTGCTCCATGAGGGCACATCGGTGCTGCTGCTCTCGTATACCAACCGCGCCGTAGACGAGATATGCAGCAAACTCGTGGAGCTCGATGGCGATGGAATAGACTTCATACGCTTGGGGAGCGACTTCAGTTGCGAGGAGCGCTACCGCAAATATCTGCTGTCCGAACGTGTATCTCAGCTCGACTCTCTGCTACAAGTCAAGGCGCTGCTGCGTCGCACGCGTGTGTTCTGCGGCACGACCACGGCGCTCAACTCCTCCATCGCTCTGCTCAGCATGCACCAGTTTAGCTTGGCTATCATCGACGAGGCTTCGCAGATACTTGAGCCTCACATCGTAGGTCTACTCAGTGCTTGCTACCAAGGCGAGGAGGCCATTAAGCGCTTTGTGCTGATCGGCGACGAGAAGCAGCTACCCGCCGTGGTGCTTCAGGCCGACGACGAGAGCCGCGTGAAGGATCCACTGCTTCAGCAGATCGGTCTGACTGACTGCCGACTCTCGCTCTTCGAACGCTTGCTCCACCTCTATGGCTACGATGGAGAATGCCATACCGACGAACGCGTGTGCCACATGCTTACTCACCAAGGACGCATGCACCAGCAGATAGCCGACTTTCCCAACCATGCTTTCTACGAGGGTCGTCTCAGCGAAGTGCCCCTACCCCATCAGACGGAGCCTACCGCCCAAGAGGGGAAAGGCGAAGACTGGATAGACGACTTGATAGAGACGCGCCGCGTAGCATTCGTCTCCTGTCTGCCCCATCTGGACCCCGACGAGCCCGACAAGGTGAACACCATGGAGGCGGAACTGATAGCCGACATCGTGGAGCGCACTTACCGCAAGCTGGGCAGCGCGTTCGACGTGGCCACATCGGTGGGCGTCATCGTGCCCTATCGCAACCAGATAGCTACCGTGCGCTCTGCCATCGACCGCCGAGGCATAAAAATACTCCACGGCATCACAATCGATACAGTGGAGCGCTACCAGGGCAGTCAGCGCGACACGATAGTGTATAGCTTCACTGCCAAGAAGAAGTATCAGCTTTCGTTTCTCACGAACAACGAGTACATTGACGAACGCACGGGCTCTATCATCGACCGCAAGCTCAATGTAGCTATGACGCGTGCCCGTAAGCGCCTAATGCTCATAGGCAATGCCCCGCTGCTCAATGCCGACGAGACCTTTCATAGGCTGATAGAATACTGCAAGGAACATGAGGCGTTCTACGAAAAATTTTAAGTATTACAATCATAATAGGGATTTCAGCCTATACTGGGGGCGACGCGTTCTCGCGTCGGCATTGCCTGCGAGCACGAAGTGAACTCACAGAACTAAGTGCGAACTAATCACGCCGACGCGGGGACGCGTCGCCCCCAGTATTGGTTGAAAAACTTATTGCTCACTATTGATGCCGACGCAGGACGCGTCGCCCACAGAACTATTTAAAATTGCTATTTAAAATCAATCTGTTAAGATGCCCTCTGCCTCGAGCATGGAGCGATAAGCCTCTGCTTTCTTTTCGAGCTTGAGCGGATAGGCTCGGCTACTACTGGGCATGCGATAGAGGCGCATGGGGCGGCCCTCAAACTCGAACGTTACGCTCTGCCCCACTCGGGGTTCGCTCACGAGGAAGTGCTCACGCAAGGTGTCGGTGGCCTTCTGCCCCGTAGTGACGATGGCATGGCACAAGGGTAGGCAGCGCAGCAGGGCATCGACGTCGGTATGTTCCACCACTTCGAGGGACTTGTCGGAGGCATTGTCCTGCAAACGATTGACGGCACATGCTGTATCGTAGAGTGCTATGCCCTTTTCACACAGAAAGGCTTCGAGCCGAGGCTGGTCGAAGCACTTGTGAGCGAGGTCGACAAAGTGGTCGCGATCGCCAAAGAAGATGAGCCCGTATATGCGCCACATATCGTTCTGCATGTTGGGATAGAAGAAGTCCATCGACCATCGTTTCTTGGGCGGCGGGAAGCTTCCCAACATGAGTATACGCGCTCCCTCTGGCAGGAAGGGGCGAAGGGGATGACGTTCCATGGTGATATGGAAGTTTGGAGGTTACGAGGTGAGTTTGGAGTTTTTAGGTTATAAGGTTATAAAGCTAGTTGCTAAAGGTCGAAAGGTTACTTTATAACCTTATAACCTTAAAACTCACCTAAGACTATTCTTTATTCTTCAAGTACTTCTCTACCTCTATGCCAGCCTTGCATCCGCTTGCTGCAGCAGTGATGGCCTGGCGATAGTGAGGATCGGCCACGTCGCCAGCGGCAAACACGCCAGGAATGCCCGTGCGCGGTGAATCGCCCTCGGTGAGGATATAGCCCACTTCATCGGTCTTGACCCAAGGCTTGAAGAGGTCACTATTGGGTTTATGGCCAATGGCAAGGAAGAAGCCATCGATGGGCAGGTCGTAATGGCGCTCGTCGGCCTCGCCCTTGCGATAGACCACGTGGGCTCCCTCTACACCGTCCTCACCATAGAGGCCGAGGGTATTGGTCTCAAAGAGGACCTCGATCTTAGGATTCTGGAGCACGCGATCCTGCATGGCTTTGGAAGCACGGAGGAAGGGCTTACGCACAATGAGATAGACCTTCGAAGCAAGTCCAGCCAAGTAAGATGCCTCCTCGCAAGCAGTGTCGCCACCACCTACCACGGCTACCACCTTCTTGCGATAGAAGAAGCCATCGCACGTGGCACATGCGCTCACACCCATGCCCTGATATTTCTTTTCGTCCGAAAGTCCGAGATACTTGGCCGAGGCACCTGTGGCTATCACAAGTGTGTGGCATTTCAGCTCCGTATCGTCGTCCATCCACAGGGTATAGGGTGCTTGTGAGAGGTCGGCCTTAACGGCTGTTGCAGTGCGAATCTCTGCGCCGAAGCGCTCTGCTTGTCGACGCATGCCGTCCATGAGTTCGTTGGCGTCGATGCCATCGGGAAAGCCAGGGAAGTTTTCTATCTCGGTAGTAATAGTGAGTTGTCCGCCTGGTTGCAGTCCCTCGTAGATCACGGGGTTGAGTCCGGCACGGCCGGCATAGATAGCTGCGGTGTAGCCTGCGGGGCCTGAGCCCAAGATGAGGCAAGGTATGATATTGTCTGAATTGTTCATGTGATGGGAGTAAATGTAAAGGAGATAAGTCTATAAACTTATTAAACTAATAAACTAATAAACTCATAAACTTATTAAACTAATAAACTCATAAACTTATTAAACTAATAAACTCATAACCCTATCGTAGGTCGATCACCTCAATGCCGGGATGGCTCTTAGCGTCGAACTTAAAGTCGGCATCGTTCCAACGGCGGTGAGTGCGCACGTTGCTCACACGGATGCGTGTCCACTCTCCTCGATTATCCTTCACGCGGATAGAGACGGGGAGCTGTGTGGATTTATCAATCACGATGATAACGAGTTGCAGTGCATTGTTCTTGCTCTGTGCCATCATACGCACTTCGTGGCAAGCTCGGCCATGGTACGATGTGTTGGAGAGCTTGAGGTTGTAGCCCTGCTTGTAGAGGTTGATAAAGGTGTATGGATTCGCTTGTTGCTGTTCGGCAGCCGAGGGTTTGCTTACGTTCACCTCGTCGCTACCATTCATGAGCGTCCACTGCGTCCGTCCGTCGAACCATGTGGTCAGGGAGTTCGTCTGGATCTTATACTTCGATCCTTGCATTTGGATTTTCCCATAAGCCGATCCTGCCTCATGAGTTCCTTTAAACTGTGTTCCCTCGAATACGGCTTCTATTCCGCCACTGCTTTTGATCTTTGCTGCCGTGTGGTCGAGCACTTGACGTGCCGTCTGAGCGAGACCCGAGAGGCTTACGGCACAAGCTACTGCAAGGGTGGATATGATGCGTTTGATGTTCTTCATTGATAGTCGTTTTGCTATATGTAATTGCAAATATAATGCTTTTTTATGAAAGTCGGTCAGATTATGACCATAAATATGGAACACGTTTAACGCCTTTTCGTAAGTAGAAGAGATGCGTTGAGGGTTTTAAAGGAGTATCAGGTGGATTGAGAGCGTTATGCTAAAGAAGTTCAAAGTTTAATTTACTGAAGTTTTCGCATGGGGATAATGCTGGGTAAAGCTACGTTTCCTCGCTGTACTTAGTTTTCTTCCACAGCCTTGCTCTGATTCCCCCTTGGTAGCGTCAAAATTATCCCTTAGTCATGTCAAAATTATCCCTTGCTCAAGAAAATTCTGGACTAAGGGATAATTTTGAAAAGGGGAACCATTAGCTCTGTGGGCGACGCGTCCCGCGTCGGCATCAATAGCGGGGAAGAAGTGAGTTCACAGGAAGTGGGGGCGAAGCGTCTCGCTTCGGCACGGCGC
>JBNMGC010000010.1:0-45335 GCA_050873845.1 Alloprevotella sp. | reverse complement strand
TTGTCGGGCGTCATCTCTACGGCGCTAATATTAACGCGATAGATGCAGTTGCGCACGATGCCGAGCGCCATAGGCTCTGTGAGTTGCGCTGTGGGTAGCTTGGTGCGGTGCACGATGATGTAGTCGTAGGTGCGCTCGTAGGCATCAGCCTCATTGCCGTTGGGCACGTAGGTGCCTACAAAACGTAGGCCCGTGGCGTAGGTCATCACGTCGGTGCTGTTTTGCACGTCGGCGCTGAGCGTATTTTCGGCGGTGTAGTCCAGAATGTAGTAAGGATGGGCTGCGTCGTCGCTATTGCTGTAGACGCCCTGCCTTACGGGGTAGCGCTGACGGAGCATGGCGCCGTTTTTCGGGAGTGTCTCGTAGCGATTGGCACTGACGTAGAACGCTTGATAGTCAGCGCTTGGCGTGGAGGCTATTCCCTTACGCAGCGTGAGCGGATCTATCACGTAGCGCACGCTGCCATTGCTCTGAAACTCCGATCCGAGCCACGTCATGGTGCTCTCGGGAGCCAGCGTAGTAGTGTTGACGTTTGCCAAGTGCTTGAATAAGTAGCACGCTTGCGTCACGTTGAAGGGCTCCACATACTTTAGGCGGAAGCGGCTGTTGGTGGCAGTTCCGTTGTTTGTCACGTGGTAATCATAGTAGAGCAAGTTGCCCTCTCCATCGGTCACGGCGTCGGCTGTTGGCACGAAGTCGAGTCGTGCAGCGAGTCTCTCGAGCGTGACGGGTTGTCCGTCAGTGGTGGTGTAAGCATCGTCGAGTGTGCCCTTATGGGTGCTTCCTGTGCCTACGATGATATGGGCATCTGTGGCTGAGGCCATGACGAAGTTTCTGCAACCCTCTGCGCGGTTGGGATCAATCCCCTCGTTGCGCACAAAGGGCTCCGATTGGCAAAGGTAGTTGCGCACCTGTTCGAGACTTTTCCCGTCGAGCGAAGCGAGGTCTGCGTTTGCCACGAGCAGTACTGCATATGATCCAAACTCCATATTCTCGGGCAGCAATTGTGCACCGGTGGTGTAGGTGGTGTAGCCTCCGTTGGTGGAAGCATTTCCTTGAGGCTGTGCGTCCCAGCAGAAGGCTCTTACGGCAATCTGCGAAGCATTGGCAGCATTGATGCCCGTGCCATTAGGATCTTTGAAGAATATCACGCTGAGGCGCTCCACGTTGTTCTCTCTTGCGAGAGCCTCTTCGCGGTCATAGTCTTCCTGCGTAGCACGTGAGGCATACTCGTCGGGATGATTGGCCACGTTGATCTGTAGGCGTACGTAGGTCTGTCCTGTAGTACGGTGAGTCTCATCGCCTGGTTGCGGTGAGTCCGAACTGCAGGAGGCCATTCCCCACACGAGTAGCCATGTGGCGAGTATGGAGAAGAGTCTGTATGTCAAACCTTTGAGTTGCATTGTTCTTTTTACTTCTTTAGTTGATGCCGACGCGGGACGCATCGCCCACGGAGCAAAGTGGGGGGAGGCATTCTTGCTTGCGCCGACGCGGGGACGCGTCGCCCCCAGTATTGGCTGAAGGGCTATCAGCTTGATTGTAATACTTAATACTTTATACTTAATACTTAAGAATTACAAGTCTTCATTTTGTATATGATAGGTCCATGAGAGGACGCCGATCTCTACGCTGACGTAGCTCCAGTTATCACCTTTGAGGAAGATAGTGAAGTGGTAGTCGTGGCAGCGGTCCATGAATATCTGTGGCACATAGCCCATGTCGGAGGCTGCGCGTGAGCGGTAGAGCATATCTGCCAGATTGAGGCGTGCGCTGTAGTGGCCCGACTTACGGCTGTAGATGTCGAGCTGTGCGTCGTCGCGACCCTGTGTGTGCCAGAGCAAGCGAGAGGTCATAAGGCTGAAGTGAGCCATGCGGCCTATGGTGGTAGTGGTGGTCTCTCCCTCAGCGTCGCGGCGTGCGGGAGCAGTCTTCTTGTCCTCCGTGTTCCATGCGGCATAGGGGGTGAACCTTACGAGGCCTCCTTCGTCTACTTGGTCGTTCCATACACCAGGGAATGCTGCGTTGTACTGTCCATCCTCGTCAGAGCGCTCTTTAAACCATCGGGGCTGTGCCTGACGCGTGGTGATGCTCACTTCGTAGTTGGAGCAGTCCATGTCGTCGGGTTCGTCGAGGTTGCGCAGAGCCACGGTGATCTGCTTCGTGTCGCGCATGAGCGAGCAAGTATCGGCAATAGCTTTGGGCTGTTTGTTGTAGTCCACGTGGATGGGCTTTTCGCTACGGCCTATCCAAAGGGTGTCAAGGGGAAGTCCGCCGTTGTTGACCTGCATGGTGTCTTCCACACCCGGTATGGGGCTTTCGTCGAGTGCGAAGCTAAGTGTGGTGCGATCGTCGGTCGGTTGCGAGGGAGCTGTCACGCGGTAGCGTGCTGCGGCTTGGCTCTCCTCTGGGCGGCGCTGGAAGGCTACAGCCTCATAGTGATAGGTACCGGGCTGCACGTCGAAGTGGATCGAAAAGTCAGGATCCGCCAGGGGTTTATAGTCGCCCTCGTTGCTTATGGTCTTTTGGTCCACGTAGTGTCCCTCTTCGTCGAAGAGATACACGGTGACGGAGCCCACTTGGTCGCGGAAGATGTCGGCTCGATCGAGGTTGTAGTTGTATTTGAAGTGCACGTTGAGTCCCTGCGGACAGGCGGGGAGGTCTTCCTTCATTTCCGAACATGAGGCGAACGAGCCGAGCATGGCGAGTAGGAGGAGTGCGTTGCCAAAGAGGCGGAGTAGGATCGTATTTCGTTTCATTCTGTTATGTGATTGCATAAGAGGTGATGAGCGTATTCTTATATATAGGTAGCCCATGAGAGTGGGCGTGGATAGTCGCTTTTTGGGGGTGCAGATGGTGTAAAATAACTCTGTCTGCGGGTGTCTTCGGAGCTTTAGTCCGATCCTGCCTTTTTGGGGGAAAATCCTGTATTTTGGTGCTTGCTCGGCAGCTTAGCAGCATGTGGAATATAAATCAAAGCGAAAACTGGAGAGCTGGCTCCGCATATATTATATATATGTGTGCCACACTCCAGTTTTCTGGGGAGAGAGAGATTATTAAGTTCGTGAGCCTTGGGCGTTGATGAGTTCAGAATGTGCCCTCGGCTCCGTTCGTTCGTAGGGAAGTCGTGTGTATTACTGCAGGATTGTACCCTGAGAGTGCTTAGCCCATGAGAGGACGTTGATGCTTACAGCGATGTAGTTGTTGAGCATGTCGTCGGGGGTTTCATCGGCGCGCTTGATTACTGCATTGCCGAGAGCACTTACACCATTTACGCTGATGTTGTACCAGTTGTTACGAACCACGCCGTAGCGGCCGAGGAACCAATTGGTGCTTTCAGGGTTAGTGGTATTATATATATTCGCATTGTTGCCAGCAGTTACGCCTTGACCATCTTGGTTCCAAGGGGTAGCATCGTCACCGAAGTGCTTGATGCGAACTGCATAGTAAGCTATACCATCCTTGTAGCAAGTGATTTTGGAAAGAGCTTTGTTGGCTTCGTCTACAAGTGATGGGGTATAGTTACCTTCATCGGAGCTAATTGTAAAATTAGTAATCTTAGATATACCCTCAGTATCGGGATCGCTAAGGGTAACAGTAGCCTCCACGTTCGTCTTATTCTTCAGCCAGTTGTTTACACTAGCATTCGTTGTCTTGAAGATATTCAGCAAGCGGTTAGCAAGCGTCCCATTGGTGTACACCACGCCATTATTACCATTAATGGTATAGAGATTTCCTACATTGTCGAATTCTGTTTCGCTTCCAGGAACTGTAAGTTGCACCTTCAATACTACGCGAGTAGTCTGATTGGCATTCTGACCTTTTACGCTGAAAGTATTCTCGTTGCAATACTGAGGATTTTCGTCGCCAAACTTATCGCTCATCGTGGTAGATATGAAGTATTTATCAGCAGTATAAGTGCCATCATCGTATTCGGGGTCTTGGGCCCACATGGTGCGATAAAGCGAAACGCCAGTACTTACAGGAGTGTCGTATATAAAGCGGTATTTATCAGTTGAACTATCAGCAACCTTGTTAGAGTTGATGCTATTCCAAGAATTGTTGTACTGACGTACTAAGTAGCTTGCCTTATTAGTGTTATCAAGCGTCCAACCTAGTACTTTGTAACCGATTTTACCATTGCTCTTATTGTCAAAGGCTGAAACTGTACCAGTTGCAGCACTTTCTAGGGTAACTTTGGCTACGGCACGCTCCACGTATACATTAGCTGCAGGCTTTGATATAGCTTCTGATTCGCTGCTGTATACGTTGCTGGTAATATCTGTCAGCGTCTTGATTTCGGCATCTGTAGGAGCTACGCTTCCACCTTGCTTTGTGCTCAACGGAGCATTGGCCATAAAGATACCTTTCGTATCAATGTTGGCAGCAAATGGCGAAACACCTGTAGTATTATCTACGCTGCTGATGGCTTTGGAGAAGTTTATAAAGTTATCGAGGGTAGTATAATCTTTATGACTTACTTCATCGCCCCACTTCAACTTATTATCATTAGTAGCGGATACGATATCGTGACTGTTGAGGATTACAAGTGCGTAAAGTTTATACCCCGTACTTCCTCCTACTTCAGGATCTTTACCGACAGGGGCAACGATGCGGCGAGTAATGGTAATCTGACTATTGTCTGTCTTAGTGAAGTCTTCTTTGCTAAGAGTGTAAGCTCCGTAAAATTGAGCTTTTCCTTCGTCTTCAGCTGCTTTACCTTTGAAGAGGATAAGTGTAGCGTCCTTTACACCATATTCTGAGAGTAATCCGTCTTCAGTGGTAGTGGCACGAGTACCTCTCTCGGAAGGCTTGTTTACATTCAACTTCACATATCCACCATTGCTCAAGTCGATGGTGGGAGTGTTGGCGTCGCTGCCAGGGAGATCGTTCTCGCTGCTGCAGGATGCCATGGTGAAGGCGGCTGCGAGCGCTAAGGGTAGATAAAACTTCTTCATAAATTCTGTATTGTTTTTTTTGTTGTTTTTTGGTTAGGGAGTGGGTCAGCCACTAATAAAATAGTGTACTTATAGGAAGTGGGGGCGAAGCGTCTCGCTTCGGTGCGGCGATGAGGGGCTCAATGCCCCGAGTCGATGCGAGATTAAACCATGTGAAGTATTGGCGCGCTTCAGCATTGAGCTTCGCGTGCCAAGCCGAAGCGAGACGCTTCGCCCCCACTGCCTTTGAGCAGACTTGCTGTTTATTTCATCAGTTCCAGGTTCTGCTTGGCCTCTTGACAGCCGGCTGCGGCTGCAGAGGTGAAGAGCTGCTGTGCCTCGTCGTAGTTGCCCTCGATGAGCTGGATGATGCCGCGTGCATTCTGGGCGGCAGCCCCTGTGCCAGCACGGCGGAGGTAAGTTTTTGCAAGCGCAGTGTCGCCCGAGCGGAGGGCTACGTTGGCTGCGTTGACATTGGCTTCCTCGTTGGAGGGATAGACGTTGGCAGCGGTGAGGATTACCTCGTTGTAGGAGTCAGAGCCCTTCTCATAGAGCTTTGCTATGCGATACATCTTAGCGAGCGAGAGCAGACGCGGCTCGGTGCTGATGAGCTTGGCAGCCTCTTCGTCGCTCATGGGGCGAATCTTATACTTCACCTCGTAGTCGGAGTGACGGAGGTAGGGGTAGTAGGCAGCGAGGATGGTGCGATAGGCTTCGGGGAAGTGGTCGCGGATGTAGTGGTCTTTGGGGTCGGGCTCCATGTCGGTGGAGCGCACGATGCGGAGGATCTCTTCTTTCTCTGCCAAGTTGCTCTTGACGAGGAAGGAGTCGAGTCCTGCCCAATCCTCGGGAGTGGACGCCACGTGGTAGGTGGATGCGGGGAAGTTGTACTGGCTCTTCACGTAGGCAGTGAGCGTAGCGGCACGGCCCTGTGCGAGGCGCACATTGTTGTCCCACGGGCCTTCGGGCGATGCATAGCCGTGGATGCTGATGGAGGTGAGATCCACATTCTTATTGTTGCGTACGGTGTCAATGCTGCTCATGATCTTGTGGAGCTCAGCCGCATTGTTGTGGTAGTCGGGGTGAAGTTCCGTGCGATTGACGGGGAAGTCCAAGTAGGCACGTCCGCTGAGCGAGAGCACGGGATCGTCGCCAGCCACGTTGGGGGTGGCGAATGCCAGTGCGCACTTGTCAGCCCAATGGGGGTTGATGTCGATGGCGTCGCCGTGGCTCTGCCCCGCGAGGTTGCCGCAGCCACAAGTGTCGGTGGCTATGCGCAGCGAGGCATTGTTCATCCACGGTTCGAGTTGGATGGCTTGGCGATAGGCGTAGCGCTGCGTGGTGCCGTTTTTGCGTTGTATCTCGATGGCGTCGGGATAATTCTTACTACCATTGCGCAGGTATACGTAGTGTTGCTTTCTGCCGGTGAGCATCACGGGGCGTAGGGTCTGTGTGTTGCCCTGCTGATCTTCCACCACGGGGGTGTAGACGATGGTCTGGTTGGGGCGAAGCTGGAGGTGATCCATCACTACGTCCCAGGTGACTACGAGCGATTTGCCAGCCACCTTAGCTGTGGGCTTCGTCTGCGAAGCCTGTGCGCCAGCTGCCAGAGGGAGGAGGGCTATGAGAAGGGTTATGAGAGTCTTGATTTGCATGATGGTTGTTTTTTGAGGGGAGGCTAGGGAAATAGGTGTCCTAGGGATTCCAGGGGGACTAGGTATTCTAGGTGATTTAGGAATCCTAGGTAATTAGAATACATACATGATGCTGAGGGCGGCTTTATCGATGCCCACGTAGTTGGCATGATACTTTTCTTCCATGGTGCCGCATTGGGCGCAGGGATACTTCTTGTAGCGTATCCACTGGTAGCCTACGCCGAGCGAGGCTTCGAGATTCCAGTGGCGAGAGAGAATCCACTGATAGCCGTAAGAGATGCCACCGCCTACATTCCATCCCTCGTAGCGCTTGTTGATGTCCTTGGCGAGGTGGTGGAGCAGGCCGCGGGTCGACTCACGAGAGGTCATGTTGAACTCTCCGCCTTGTGCGTGAATGCCCAAGAAGTGGCCGTTGAACTTAGAGCAGGGCCACCAGCGATATTCCAGTTGCGATTGCCAGTGTTTCCACTGACGATGCTTATATGAATTTTTCCAGAGGTTGAGCCCATAGTCGGCCTCGAGGGTGGAGTGCTTGCTAAGCCCCAGTTCGATTCCGAGATTGGGGGTGAGGGCAGCGTCGTAGATGAGGTTGGTCTTTACCGCCACCTTCTGTGCGCTTGCGCCCATGGCTACGAATAGCAGGGCGAGGAGCATGAGTGAAATCCTTTTTAGGGGGGTATGTTGTATATTCATTTGCATGATGTGTTAGAGAGGCGCTGTGCTGCCCCGTGATTAACCTGTGTATAAAAGGAAACCTCAAAAACCACTATTGCCGTCGGAGGGGGTAGCTCCAACAGCTGCAGTATCAGGTGTATATAAGGTTTATTTATGTTAAAGATAGAAATCTCTTGTCTGTTTGGTTGTCTATAGCCGCTCGTAGATGTATGCGAAATGGTAATTAGGAGCGTGCTGTACAAGCGCAAAAATACAAAAAATGCTGATAATGAGCACTCTTTTTTCGTGAAAATCGGTGTACACTTTCGGTGAAAGTAAGAATGCTGGAAAGGGTAATGCGGTATTTTTACGCCTTTTTACGGTATACAACTCCTATGCCTTTTTTTCTGATAATCACTGATGAAGTGGATATACAGAAAGTATACAAAGCAACATCTTATAACAGAAGCATCGAAAGAGGTACTTAGTAGCTTTTTCCTTCCTAAAAATGGTGGAAATTTGGGGTATAATGGGGAGTATGTAAGTGCGTAAATAAGAGAAATTCGGGTGAAGGAGCCGTCAGTGCATTGGCTAAAAGGCGAGGCAGCGGGGGCGGTGGAGTGACGAAAGGCATTGCTTGAGTAAAGCAAATGAGAGGGATCGTAACATTTCTTAGCATTGATAAGATGGCTTTGTGGGAGGCTATTGAGATAGTTCTGTGGGCGACGCGTCTCGCGTCGGATTGTCAGTAAGAGATTTGCGGTAAGTATGTGAGCATATAAAGCGTTGGCGGAATTTGTAAACGGGTTGACAAGTTTACGGGTGAACGGGTAAGTTAGTCGAGTCCAATCGTTTCCTTTTTAGCGAAACAAGTAGTCTAAGACCTATTTACTTGTTTAACTTGTCAACTTGTTTACCCGTTAACCAAGAATTCCGCTAACGGGTTGGCAAAGATCTCCAATTGTGCCGACGCGAGACGCATCGCCCACGGAACTGCTGAGCCCCCCTCAGGCAAGCGGAAAAAATATCCCCTATAGGCGTCGAAACGAGTCCATACGAAAAAAAATACGGGAGCGAGGGGTAATTGAAACGCGAGTAGGGGAATATTGGAGTGAGAGCAAGGTTAGGGAAAAGTGCAAGCAAAGTGACGGCAGACGGAGTGCTTACTTCCGTGATTATCAACGAAGAATGCCAAAGTGAGTGCATGGGTGCAATATATATCGTGCCAAATCGACGGAATGTGCGTGCGCGTATACACGTGCGCGAGAGAGGGAGAAGAAAAGGTGAGCAGAATGTACACTCTTTTTGGAACGGTGGCAGAGCCCTTTGTATCTTTGCAACACCTTCCTCATGCCGCACAACCTCCCCCGTTCAGCCCGTCAGAATGGTCTGCAAAACTCCAAAAGTGGTAAGGTTTTGCATAAACTGACGAAAAATGTGCAATATTTGCTTACTTATTTGTAGCTTTGTCGCCGTTTTGTTGCACATACAGGGTGTAGCGTGTGCAATGAATGCGGAGAATTCCTTCGTTACACACACGATATACAATACTCAATACAGTAGACCTATGAAACCTATACATTCCTTTTCAGATCTATGTGATCATCTATCAAAGCAAGGGCGGCGCTACCGCTTGGCCGTGGTATGCGGTGCTGACGATAGTACGGCGCAGGCGGTGACGCGTGCCGTAGATAGCGGATTTGCCGAAGCCTACTTCGTGGGGCGCACTGCAGAGGTGAGGGAGCAAGCCTGCGTGGCAGCGGCTCCTACGGAATGGGTGCACTACGTGGATGCTGATACCGACGAATCTGCCGCCGCAGCAGCGGTAAAGATGGTGGGCAGGGGCGAGGCCGATGTGCTCGTGAAGGGGCTAATACATACCGACACGCTGCTTCGCGCTGTGCTTCATAAGGAATGGGGCATACTGCCTCGTGGCAGGGTGCTGACCCACATAGCTGTGGCGCAGATGGATAGCTACCATAAGTTGCTCTTCTTCTCTGATGCGGCAGTCATACCTTACCCCACTCAGGAGCAACGACTGCAGCAGGTGGAGTATCTCGCGCATATGCTTCATGCTTTCGGCATAGAGGAGCCTCGCATCTCGCTCATCCACTGTGCTGAGACGGTAAGTCCGAAGTTTCCCCATACGGAGGGGTATGCCGAGATCTGCCAGCGGGCTGCAGCGGACGAGTGGGGACGCCTCATCGTAGACGGTCCGCTCGACCTCCGCACCTCGTGCGATCCTCTCACACTCCGCGTCAAGGGCATCCATTCTCCGATCAGTGGCGATGCCGATGCGCTCGTGCTCCCCGACTTGGAGACGGGCAATCTACTCTACAAAGCACTCCCCCTCTTTGCCGCAGCACAAGTGGCAGGCACGCTGCAGGGCACCCTCGCCCCCGTGGTGCTCCCATCAAGGGGCGATAGCGCTGATGCAAAGTATTATAGCTTGGCGCTGGCAACAACTGCTAGTATAAAGTATTAAGTATAAAGTATTAAGTATTACATGCTTGCAATATCTCTCCTTTATTGCGACAAGACATTAGCATTAATAAACTCATAAACGAAGAGCGCGCAGCGCTCGATTAAACTTATAAACGAAGAGCGCGCAGCGCTCGATTAAACTCATAAACAGCGCGCTATGCGCGCTTTACTCCATGTCATTACACTCTATTCCCGAAGGCAAACGCATACTCGTAGTCAATCCAGGTTCCACCTCGACTAAGGTGGCAGTCTACGTGGACGATACACCCTATTGCATCACTACTATACGCCATGATGCAGAAGAACTGAGCCGATACGATCAGATAATCGACCAACACGACTTTCGCCGACAGCTCGTGGTAGACTGGTTGGAACAGAATCACATCCCCATGCAGTTTGACGCCGTAATAGGACGAGGCGGACTGATAAAGCCCATACCTGGAGGCGTGTATAGGGTGAACGAGACGATGTGTCGCGAGACGTACTATGCCATACGTAAGCATGCGTGCAACTTGGGTTGTATCATCGCTTACGAACTGGCACGCAGGCAGCACAACGGCTGTCAGGCCTACATAGCCGATCCCGTGACGGTGGACGAACTCGTGCCCGAAGCCCGCATAAGCGGATCGCCGCTGATGCCACGCTTGGCGATATGGCATGCGCTCAATCAGCGCGCTACGGCACGGCGATATGCCAAGGAGATGGGGAAACGCTACGAAGACCTCAACCTCATCATCTGCCACCTCGGTGGAGGTATCTCGGTGGCCGCCCACCACAAGGGACGCGCCATCGATACGAACAATGCCCTCGATGGCGAAGGGCCTATCTCGCCCGAGAGAGCTGGCACACTGCCTGCTGCCGACCTCATACACCTATGCTATAGCGGGCGGTATACGGAGGAACAACTCAAAAAGCGCGTAGCAGGTCAAGCAGGGCTGGTGGCGCACATCGGCACAACGGACATCGTAAAGATACTCCGCATGGCTGACGAGGGAAATGCACGCGCACGTCTGCTCATCAATGCCATGATATTCCACACCGCCAAGGCTATCGCTGCAGAGAGCGCGGTGCTCTTTGGCAAGGTGGATGCCATACTCCTCACAGGCGGCATGGCACACTCCGACTACATCACGCGTGGCATAGCTCAGCGCGTGGAGCACATCGCCCCCGTACGCATATTCCCGGGAGAAGACGAAATGGAGGCGCTCGCACTCAATGCTTTGGCTGTGTTGAGAGGAGAGAGAGAAGCAAAAGAGTATTGCTAATTTAAGTATTAAGTATTAAGTATTACATGCTGGCAGTCAACCAGTTTGTAATACTTAATACTTTATACTTAATACTTTTCCCAACGGGAAAATCACTCTATATAAAACGTGAGCACAACCATGCCGATGGTGGCGCGGTCGACGCTCTGGGTGAAGATGAGCTGAGAGGGGTCGGTGATGTCGCGGCGATTCTTCTGAAGCACGTTGTTGAGACCGAAGCAAAACTTGAGTTCGGGAATAAACTTGAAAAACGGCAGATACATGTCGCAGCCCATACCCGCTTCGAGCATGAGCGTGAGTGGCTTGCAGCGGAGCTGACTCTGCTTAGAGGTGATGAGGTCGTACATGGGAGCAATACCTGTGACCACGTAAGGCCGATAATTGTTGAAGCGAGGAGCGGCAATCTTGAGGTCGATGGGCACACCGATGAAGCACGACTTCATGTCCTGCATCTCAGTGCGATCAGTCCCAAGCTCACGGAAGGTGACGTGGCGAGAGCCGAAATGGAGCGAGGGGAGTACGCGGAGGGCAAGGTAGCGATTGATGCGCCACTCACCGAGTACGCCTACGGAGAAACCGAAGTTGGTCTGGTCAGTCTGTGCCACCCACTGCTGCTGTCCGCCTTCGGGCGAGGAGAGATCGGCGAGAGGGGGCACGTAGCCATTACCATCAAGGCGCATGGACTGGTCGTGTGCACCTACGAAGAATCCGTAGTGGAATCGGCGCTCATCAATGAAAGGCTTATTCTGCACACGGCGTTGCTGAGCAGCAGCCGTGATCGCTACGACAAGGACGAGGGATAATATGAGGAGAAATCTTTTCAATGGGCTAATATGTTAATGTGTTGGCGCAGTAGGGACGCCGACGCGGGGACGCGTCGCCCCTAGTATCGGCTGAAGGGCTATCAGTCAGAATGTAATACTTATTACTTGAAGCCAACAAGTAAGTCAGCTAGGATGTATTACTTATTACTTGTTACTTATTACTTAATAGAAAGAACTTAGAAAAGTTATTTTTATTGTGCTGCAGCTTGTTGCAGTTGCAAAAGTAATAAAAGTTTGCTCCTTTGCTTTCTTGTATCGAAGAAATATGTAACTTTGTCGCGCATTATGTGCCGAAGGACATGGCACGAATGCAGGACAAAACTCAACTCATATAACAACAATTTATTAATTCTACTATTATGGCTTACGTAATTGGTGACGACTGCATCGCATGCGGTACATGCATCGACGAGTGCCCCTCTGGCGCAATCTCTGAAGGCGAAAAGTATTCTATCGACCCCAACGTTTGTGTTGACTGCGGTACTTGCGCAGATGTATGCCCCTCTGGTGCAATTGCTCCGGGTGAATAATTCCCGTCAGCACATCGTCAACTTAACTCACACGGACTGCCGCCATCTCATGCCTCGCGCAAGGATGCGGCAGTTCTTTTTATAGATAAAGCTCTTTTATGGCAATGCGTCACTACCTTTTCCATCCTTACATATTACTCTTGCTGTGCATCCTTAGTATTTGTCCTGCTTCTGCTCAGAAAACCACGAAGGATGAGGCTTTCCGCTCGCGACCCGTTCCCGACAGCATATTTGCTCTAATGCAGGGACAATCCTACCCGAAGGGATGCACGGTGAAGCGAAGCGAACTGCGCTACGTGGAGGTGCTTCATTATGATGCCGAGGGACGGGTAAGGCGCGGTGAACTGGTGTGTCATCGCAATATAGCAGCCGACCTCGTAAGCATTTTCCGCGAATTATATCGTGCCCATTATCCCATAGAACGCATGCGCCTCGTAGATCGCTATGGGGCAGACGACGAGCGATCGATGACGGCCAACAATACTTCAGCCTTCAACTACCGACGCATAGCAGGCACCACGCGACTGTCGAAACACAGCCAAGGACGTGCCATCGACATCAATCCGCTCTACAACCCGATGGTGGCACGCCAGGGAGCCGTGGTGCAGCCCCGTGCTGGTCGGCAATGGGCGAATCGCTCACACCGTTCGCCCTACCGCATCGTCGAGGGCGACTTGCTCTACCGCCTCTTCCGGCAGCATGGCTTCTCATGGGGAGGAAGTTGGAGGTCGAAGAAGGACTATCAGCATTTTGAAAAGTGAGGCTGAGAATAAGTTTAGAGTTTTAAGGTTATGAGGTTATAAAGTAAGTTTTAAGGTTATGGGGTTATAATGTAAGTTTGGAGGAAGATTAGTTTGGAGTTTTCAATCGGCTAAAAGAAACTTTATAACCTTATAACCTTAAAACTTAAAACATACTTTATAACCTCATAACCTCCAAACTCCAAACTAACTTAGAGGCAAAGCCTCTAAGTGAAGATTTATTCGTAAATTTGCCCCGATATACGCTTCATTATCATTATCATTCAACGCACTTCCACATACGCATGAAAGAATTCTTCCGCATGATGCGGCAATTTGTGTCACCCTATAAGGGCTATATGATAGGCTCACTCGTGTTTAATCTCCTATCAGCCCTGCTCAACGTGTTCTCCTTTGTAAGCATCATCCCTATGCTGCAAATGCTCTTCGGCATAGACAAGACGCGCTACGCCTTTATGGCATGGGATACCGCCGGCGTGAGCATGAAAGATATTGCGGTGAACAATATGTACTGGTATACCACCCAACTCATGGATAGCTATGGCGCAGCAACAGCACTGCTCCTTATCGGACTGTTCTTGGTGACCACCACACTGCTCAAGACTGGGTGCTACTTCGCCTCAGTAGGCATCATGGTACCCCTGCGTACGGGCATTGTGCGCGATATCCGTATGCACATCTATCATAAGATCATCTCCTTGCCGCTCTCCTTCTTCAGCGATGAGCGAAAAGGCGATATCATAGCACGCATGAGTGGCGACGTGGGCGAGATAGAAAACTCTATCACAGGTTCGCTCGAAATGCTTATTAAAAACCCTATCCTGCTTGTGTGCTATTTCGGCGTGCTGATCTATACCTCATGGCAACTCACACTGTTCACCATCATCGTCCTGCCCCTTATGGGATGGGCCATGGGGCGCATAGGAAGAAAACTCAAGCGCCAAAGCCTCGATGCACAAAATAAGTGGAGCGACACCATGGCTCAACTCGACGAGACACTCGGCGGAATGCGCATTATCAAAGCTTTTACAGCTGAAAAGAAGATGGTAAAGCGTTTCGACGACTCTACCAACGACTTCCGCGATGCTTCCAATCGCGTGGCAATACGTCAGGCATCAGCCCACCCCGTAAGTGAATTCTTGGGCACGGCGCTCATCGTGATGGTATTGTGGTACGGAGGCACGCTCATCTTCTCCGACCATTCTCCCATCGATGCGCCCACATTTATATTCTACATGGTGATACTCTACAGCATCATCCAGCCGCTGAAGGACTTCTCCAAAGCATCCTATGCTATCCCCAAAGGTATGGCATCGATCGAACGTGTCAACAAGATACTCAATGCGAAGAATACCATCACCGAGGTGGAACACCCCGTACACATCAGCGGACTGAAAGATCGCATAGAATTCCGCAACGTGAGTTTTTCTTACAACGGGTCTACGCAGGTGCTTCGTGGAGTAGACCTCACCGTGCGTCGCGGCCAGACCATAGCCCTGGTGGGACAGAGCGGTTCGGGCAAGTCGACCCTCGTAGATCTGCTACCCCGCTATCATGACGTGACGGGCGGCGAGATACTTATCGACGGAGTGAACGTAAAGACGCTCGCGCTATCCGACCTGCGTCAGCTCATCGGCAACGTGAATCAAGAGGCGATCCTCTTCAACGACTCTTTCTACAACAATATTACCTTCGGCGTAGAGAATGCTACGATGGAACAAGTAATCGAAGCCGCTAAGGTGGCCAACGCTCACGACTTCATCATGGAGAGCGAAGAAGGCTACAACACGAAGGTGGGCGACAGAGGATGCCGACTCTCGGGGGGACAACGACAACGTGTATCGATAGCACGCGCTGTGCTGAAAAATCCAGATATATTGATTCTCGACGAAGCTACCTCAGCACTCGATACAGAGAGCGAACGCTTGGTGCAGGAAGCATTGGAACGCTTGATGAAGACGCGTACCACCATTGCCATCGCTCACCGCCTGTCTACGATCAAAAATGCTGACGAAATATGCGTGCTCTACGAAGGACGCATCGTGGAACGTGGCACGCACGAACAACTCCTCCAACTCGGTGGCTATTATAAGAGGCTGAATGATATGCAGCAGCTGTAGGAGTATTAAGGATAAGGTATTAAGTATTACAGCTTTGCCGATAGCCTTTCAGCCGATACTGGGGGTGACGCGTCCCCGCGTCGGCATCATCACTGCGTCAGCATATTAGCAATCTATCTCATTAGCAAATTAAGCGAAACGCTACATTAGCACCTTGTCATAATGAAACACTACCTCTCTCAAGCCTTTCGTCTCGTGATGCTCTATGCCCTGTGCGTAGGGCTCTTCGTCGTGGCCAAACCACTCTTCGTCCTGGCACAACCAGCAGCGGTGAGAGGCGGAGTAGGTGCAGTAGATGTGATGCTCGCTATGTGGCACGGGCTTCCGCTCGACCTCGCTACGGCAGCCTATGTGTGCGCCCCCGTATGGCTACTTTCGGTCGTGGCGCTATGGAAGCGTTGGGCAAAATGGACCTTGCTCTTCAAGGTGTGGGCAGCTGTGATAGGCATGGTGGTAGCACTCACGTTTGTGGGCGATGCCTGCCTGTACAGTTTCTGGGGTATGAAACTCGATGCTACGGTATGGACCTATCTCGGTCAGCCCAAGGGAGCCCTCTCAAGCGTATCGACGTCGTTCGCCATCTATGCCGTATTGGCGGTGATCCTCGTGGCGGTAGCCTTCTATTACCTCACTACGGCAGTGGCGCTACCGCGACAAGAAGCCAAATCTCGCATTGCAAAGGCAGAAAAGCATTGGGCTGCACGACTGGCATACACCCTTGTATGGGCAGTATGCGGCGGGCTCCTATTCCTTGCTATGCGAGGCGGGGTGGGGAAGAGTACTGCCAATGTGGGGATGGTCTATTTCAGCAATACCCCCTTCCTCAATCATACGGCGGTCAATCCGCTCTTCAGCCTTGTATCGTCGTCGGCTAAGACACGTAACTTCAAGAAAGAAGGACGCTATTTCTCCGAAGCAGAGCGCCAACGCATATTCTCCACACTCCATTATAATAAGGAGAGCGTTCTGCCCGACTCCTTACGTCTGCTCCGCAGCGAACGGCCCAACGTGCTCATCGTACTGATGGAGGGATGCGGTGGCACGTTCGTACATGCCGTAGATAAGCAGAGCGATCCTAACGTCACACCTAACCTCAACCAATTGGCTGCCGATGGCATAGTCTTTACGCAGGCTTATGCCAACTCCTTCCGTACCGATCGTGGCACGGTGTGCACGCTGAGCGGGTGTCCGGCATTTCCCGACGTGAGTGTGATGAAGATTCCCTCACTCTGCGAGCGCTTGCCGAGTATAGCCTCATCGTTGAAGCGCACAGGATACACCACAAGTTTTCTCTACGGCGGCGATATCAACTTCACCAACACTCATGGCTACTTGCAAAGCACGGGCTACGACCGCATTGATGGTGAAGAAGCCTTTCCCCCCAGTGTGCGCCATACGCACAACTGGGGTGTAACCGACCGCATCACCTTCGACACGCTCTATCAGCGCATCATTCGTCAGCCCGAGGATAAGCCTTGGCATATGGGCTTCCTCACGCTGGCAAGTCATGAGCCGTGGGGCGTACCCTACGACAGAATAAAGGGTGACCCCGTGGCCAACTCGATGGCTTATCTCGACGACTGCATAGGGCGCTTCATCGGTCGACTGCGTCAATCTCGGGTATGGGACAATACGCTCATCATCTTCCTGCCCGACCACGGCATATCCTATCCAGAGGGTATACAAGAGACTGACGAAAGGCGCAATCACATTCCCATCATTTGGACGGGAGGAGCCGTGAAACGCCATTACGAAGTAAGCGCGATCTGCAATCAGACCGACTTGGCCGCCACTCTCTTAGGGCAACTCGGCATTGCTCACCGAGACTTCCGTCTCAGCCGCGATGTGTTGAGCACCACCTATACGCATCCTTCGGCCGTACATGCTTGGCCAGAGGGCATCTCGTGGAAAGACTCCTCGGGCTTCTCTGCTCTCAACCTCCTCTCGCAGCCTATCGAACCTATTGCCGAGCATCCGCGCCACTCTGTGCAGCGAGTACAAGCAGCTAAGGCTTATTTGCAGACGGCTTATGACTATTTGGGACGAATGCAGTAACGAGAAGCAGGGAAAGGCAGACGTAGTAATATATCTAAAAGACGAATCATTTGAAAAAGATACTCATCACTGGAGCTTCAGGCTTCATCGGAAGTTTCCTCGTAGAGCGAGCGCTCAAGGAAGGCATGGAGGCATGGGCAGCCGTGCGCTCCACAAGTAGCCGTCGCTACCTGCAAGACCCACGCATCCACTTCATCACGCTCGACCTCTCATCTTCCTCCACTCTGAGTGCTCAGTTGGAGGCTCATAAGAGAGAATATGGAGCGTTCGATTACGTGATTCATGCCGCTGGTGCTACCAAATGTCGTCGACCCGACGATTTCTTCACCATCAATGCCGAGGGCACGAAGCACCTAGCAGAGGCCCTCATGCTTACGGGAGCACTAAAGGCGGATGGCCGCTTCGTATTCATCAGTTCGCTCAGCGTAATGGGACCTGTAGCAGAGACCGACTACCATTCCATCTCGCTCGCAGATCAGCCCCGTCCCAATACGGCTTATGGCGCATCGAAACTCTTGGCAGAAAGTTATCTGGCAGACGTCAGTGCGCTCAACTACGTAGTGCTTCGTCCCACCGGAGTCTATGGTCCACGTGAACGCGACTATGCACTCATGGCAGACAGCATACGTCGTCACGTCGACTTCGCCGTGGGTTACAAACCGCAGGTGCTGACCTTTATCTACGTGGCCGACCTCGTAGAAGCAGCTTTCCTCGCTTTGACGCATGGCGAGAGGGAAAGTGTATATTTCCTTACCGATGGAGCAGAGTATTCCAGCCGCACCTTCAGCGACCTCATACAGGCAGAGCTTGGCGTGCACCATGTGCTTCACATCAAAGCACCGCTCTGTGTGCTTCGCCTCGTGAGCCTTGTGGCTGAACGTATAGCAAAGCTTACGGGTTCGCTCTCTACGCTTAATTCTGACAAATATCGCATCATGCGTCAGCGCAACTGGCGCTGCGACATCACTCCCGCAAAGGAACAGTTGGGCTATCACCCCGAATGGCCACTTACGCGAGGTGTGAAAGAGACGTTCGGCCGTAAGGCATGACTCTACTCTCCTTCGTAATTTATTGCGAGCGTAATCCTTCTCTTATTATCCACAAACACTTTATTGGGCATTCATCATAAAGCTCATACTTATTTGCTATGTCTACATCACCGCGCACACATCATATACTCTTAGGCGTAGAAGCCTGCACGCTACTCTATACGCTCTTTACTTCGGTGCTCATCCTCCTCTTTTGGTCTCAAATGAGTGCTCCCCAACAGTTGCTTGAGGGACGTGCCTTCGTGGTGGTAGGCATTGTGTTGCTATGGAGTTTCTACAAGATGCGGCCCAATAAGTATATTCTGTTGCTGCGCTACATCTTTCCGCTCACGCTTCTCGGCTATTGGTATCCCGACACGTATGAGTTCTGTCAGCTATTTCCTAATCTCGACCACGTATTTGCAGCAGCCGATGCCGCGCTCTTCGGGTGTCAACCCTCTATCGCGTTCTCTCTGTGGTTGCCTCAGAAGCTGTGGAGCGAACTCTTCCATATGGGCTATTTTGCCTATTATCCGCTCATAGCTCTCACCGTGCTTGCTCCGCTTTTTGGTAGGAAAGAGCAATTCTCGCGTACGGCCTTTGTCGTGCTGACAAGTTTCTTCCTATATTATTTGATTTATCTATTTCTTCCCGTAGCTGGCCCGCAGTATTATTTCCATGCCGTAGGGCAAGAAGTTATCCAGAGCGGCCACTTTCCCCATTTGGGCGATTATTTCCGCTACCATACCGAACTTGCTACTTCGCCTGGTCCCGATGGCTTCTTCCGCGATCTGGTGGAAGCCACGCAGCAGTCGGGTGAACGCCCTACTGCAGCCTTCCCTTCGAGCCACGTCGGTATGAGCACGGTGCTCATGTTGCTGCTTTGGCGTGGTCGCCGAGTGCTCTTCTGCTGTGCACTGCCGTTCTACTTCTTCCTATGCTGTGCCACCGTCTACATTCAGGCTCACTACTTGGTCGACGTGTTTGGTGGACTCGTCACCGCCGTCGTATTTTATGCTTTTACCAATTGGCTCTTCGATCGCTACGCAGCTTGGCTTCAGCGCTACGATCAGAAGCCATAGATTATTAAGTATGAAGTATTACATTCTTGCAATTTTCAAGTAATAGGTAAGAAGTAATAAGTAAAACATTCTTGCAATTTTCAAGTAATAAGTAATACATCTTTGCTGTAATCCAGAAAACTTCTAACAACATACGAATATGATAAGACCCTTACTTGCCTTTCTTCTCTGCGTGTCCGCTCTGAGCGTGAACGCACAGACTTCGACTTCGGTGGGCAAAGGCGGCATCACTGCCGATATGCTGCAGCAGATGCGCAAAGCCCATCCCACGACTACTGCCGACCGCGCCTTGCGCAATGCCCTGGCTGGTACAAGCATTAACCAGCTCGCCACGCAAGCCAACAATTCTGATGCCACCGATCGCCACTTCAGCAATGAAGTTCCCTCGAAGGGCATTACCGACCAGAAGAGTTCGGGTCGTTGCTGGCTCTTTACGGGTCTCAACGTGATGCGTGCGCAGATGATTAAGCAGTATGGTCTAGGCGACTTCCAATTCTCGCAGAGCTACTGCTTCTTCTACGATCAGCTGGAGAAGTCCAACCTCTTCCTACAAGCTGTGATAGACAATGCTAAGAAGCCTATGAGCGATCAGCTCAACGATTGGCTCTTTAAGAATCCTCTGTCCGACGGAGGAACGTTCTGTGGCGTAATCGACGTAGTGAGCAAGTATGGCCTCGTACCCGCCGACGTAATGCCCGAATCGTACAATGCCAACAACACTTCGCGCATGGCAAGCATTCTCAGCCTCAAACTTCGTGAATATGGGCTTACTCTGCGCAAACTCTCTGCTGCAGGCAAGAATACTGCTGAGCTCGATAAGAAGAAGGTAGAAATGCTTGGCACCATCTATCATATCCTGACCATCTGCTTGGGCGAACCCGTGCAGCAGTTCACGTGGACTCTGCGCGACGCCAGCGGCAAGGCTTTGGGAGAGACGAAGACCTACACTCCGCAGACGTTCTATCAGACCTACGTGGGTAAAGACTTGAAGAACTCTTACGTGATGGTGATGAACGATCCTTCGCGTCCGTATCATAAGACTTACACCATCGACATGGATCGCCACTCTTATGATGGCATGCAGTGGACCTACCTCAACCTCCCCATGGACGAGATCAAACCCTTGGCTATAGCTTCGATCAAGGACAGCACGATGATGTACTTCTCATGCGACGTAGGCAAGTATCTCGATTCCAAGACGGGCGTGCTCTCGCTGAAGAACTACGATTATCAGTCGCTCTTCGATACGCAGTTCCCCATGAACAAAGCAGAGCGCATCCAGACCTTTGCTTCGGCTTCGAGCCATGCCATGACACTCATGGCGGTCGACCTTGATGCGCAAGCTAAGCCTACAAAGTGGATGGTGGAGAACTCTTGGGGTGCCTCCTCGGGCTACAATGGCCACTTGATTATGACCGATGAATGGTTTGACGAATACATGTTCCGTCTCGTCGTAGACAAGAAGTACGTACCCGCTCAGACCCTCGAACTCCTCAAGCAAACGCCCACAAAACTCCCCGCTTGGGACCCTCTATTCGCTGGCGAAGAGTAAAATATGCCTTCATAGCGAAGAAATTTAGAAAAAAAGCACCATATCGCTTGCTCATATTGTCAGAAAAGCGTACTTTTGCACTCGCAATTCGGGGTGTAGCTCAGCCCGGTTAGAGTACGCGTCTGGGGGGCGTGTGGTCGCTGGTTCGAATCCAGTCACCCCGACTGAATTGTATAGCCGCAAACTATTTACGTAGTTTGCGGCTTTTTCTATGGTCTTTAGTGAATAACTCCGCAAGAAAACGTTAACTTTGCACCCGCAACGGATTAGGGAAACGAGTGAGAATCTCGTGCAGTCCCGCTGCTGTATGTCCCACACCCAAACGTTGCCGCTCACGATTGGCCACTGTTTCGGAACGCCCATTCATCACGATTCTGAAGCGGGAAGGCGAGCGGCAAAGGGGATGAGCCAGAATACCTGCCGCTGCCAAACACATGACAATTTAGCACAGTCTATCACCAGAGTTCTGTGGACGACGCGTCTCGCGCCGGCATGTTACTAAAGAGATCTGCTACAGGTTGATGCCGACGCGAGACGCGTCGTCCACAGAACAGATGAGAATCTATCGCTAAGTCAAGAATATCTATATATAATATAGATGTGTTTGCTGTTTGTCCTATTCCCGAGGAGGAAAGGGGAAACATCCGTAGAGGTCGGCACAAGGTGGCAATGTATGAAGGAAAGCCACCTTTTCACCTCAAGTTTCAAAACATAATCATTTCACAATGCTTCTGCTTGTAGCTATGCTCCTTGGCGTAGCCGCTCACCCCACTACACCCGATACGCTGGGTACGGCCGAAGTCACTGCCGCAAGGCACGTGGCGGGCATCCGTACGCCCGTATCCGTGCAACGGCTCGACTCTGCAGCCTTTACCGTGCGTGGCATCACCGACATGGGCGATGCGCTGAGGCGATTCTCAGGGGTCAACCTTCGCGACTATGGCGGAGCGGGCGGTCTCAAGACGGTGAGCGTGCGTGGACTCGGTGCCGCCCATACCGCCGTAAGCTACGACGGGCTCTGCGTCAGCGATAGCCGACAGGGAGAGATCGATCTGGGACAGTTTGCGGTGGAGAATCTCGGCAGTATCGAACTGCAGGTACTCGATCAAGCCGCTCTGCTCTGTCCTGTGCGCCAACTTGCGTCGGCCGTAGTAAGCCTCTCTACGAGAAGCACTATGCCTGCCGACCGCCGATGGCACGGCACGTTCGAGGGACAGCAAGGAGCCTTTGACACGTGGTCGCCCTACGTGGGGCTGAGCAAGAGGGTGAGCAGTCGTAGCTATGTGGGCACGCAGACACGCTACTTCTTTGCCGACAACGACTATCCATTCACCGTGGCCAATGGCAACGCCACTACGCACTGGAAGCGCGAGAATAGCCGTATGCAGAGCGTCACGACCGAACTCAACTGGACAATGCTTACGGGCAAGAGCGGAAGCATTCGTTCGAAAGCCTATTTCCACCACAACTATCGGCATCTCCCCGGCATGGTCCACTACTACGTGAACGGAAGCAACGAACGTTTACTCGAACAGACGGCCTTTGCTCAAAGCCGATGGCAGCAGCGCTGGGGACGATGGGAAGCATTTGCCGCGGGCAAGTACAACTGGCAGACGAGCCAATACTCCGACGTGGGAGCAGGCTATCCCGGCGGACGCCTTGACCAGAACTATTGGCAGCGCGAGGCTTACCTCACGGCGGGTGCATCTTACGACGTGCTCTCCTGGCTTCGAGCAGCCTATGCAGCTGACTATGCGCACGCTTCGCTCAATAGCAACCTCCGCACCGACAACCACGTGAGTCGCGACTCGTGGCTGCAAAGCCTCTCGCTTCAGCTGCGCACCAGCCGTGTGCAACTCACTGCGCGAGCCCAGATGCACCGCTATTGGAATCAAAGCGAGGGTGGCGCCTCCTCAGCTCGCGATGCTCGACGCTTGTTGCCCTCAGTCACAGCGTCGGTATTGACGCTCCGCAGCCCGTTCGTGCTCTATGTGCGTGGCGGCTACAAGGAGTCCTTTCGTATGCCCACCTTCACCGAAAGCTATTATTATCATCAAGGCTCTACCGACCTCAAGCCCGAACTCTCGCGCCAGCTATCCCTCGGGCTTACGCTTCAAGCAGCGCCCACCCGTTGGTGGCCCTTGCTCGCACTCACTGCCGATGCCTACTGCAACCGCGTGAGAGATCGCATCGTGAGCATCCCCATCAACCTCTTCCTTTGGAAGACAGCCAATCTGGGCGATGTGCGCACCGCGGGGCTCGACCTCACGCTGCAGTCGACCTTCAGACCCGCGCCTCGCCATAGCATCATGCTCAGCGCCAACTACTCCCTTACTCGTTGCACCGACCACACATCGCCCACCTCCAGCAGTTGGCACAAGCAGTTGGCCTATACTCCCCAGCACAGCGGTAGCGCATCCCTTACGTGGGAAGACCCTTGGCTCTCGCTCGTGGTGCACTGCACCTATGCCTCCATGCGGTGGAACACCCACAATCACCTGCCCACCACCGATCTGCCCGCCTACAGCGAGTGGGGCATGGCAGCCTATCATGCCTTTGCCTTGCGCCGTGGACAGACGCTTACGCTCCGAGCCGACCTGCAAAACGCTTTCGACGAGCGCTACGAAGTGATACGCCGCTACCCCATGCCTGGGAGGGCGTATAAGTTAAGCTTGAAATATAAATTCTAATCATCTCATATAAACATTACAGAAATGATGAACATTACCCAATCACTGAAGTTGGCAGCCCTTGCGCTGCTCGTTGGCGTGGGATTCACCGCTTGTTCGGACGACGATCCTACGCCCACTCCCACTCCCGAAGCTCCCACACGTGGAGAAGGCGGTTTCTATGTGCTCTGTCAGGGCAACCAAGGTCAGCTCGACGGCACCATGGAGTTTTTCAGCACCGACGACCAGAGCAACCGCACGCCAAGCATATTTGCTATGGTCAACGATAAGAGCCTTGGCGATTCGCCCCAGCGCCCCGTGCTCTATGGCTCAAAGCTCTACGTACCCGTATTTACTGAGAAGAAAGTATGGGTCATCGATGCCAATACCATGCAGGTACTGGCAGAAGTGGCTAAGCCCAATGCCAACGCAGGCGATGCCTCAGAAGGTCCCGAAGCCGTATGTGGCGATCAGGGCTACGTATACATAGCCTACAACGATGGCACCGTGACGCGCATGGACACCACCGCCTACGAACAGTCTGCTCCGATCCAGGTAGGCCCCAACCCCGCTGATATCGCAGCCTACGAGGGTAAGGTATACGTGTCCATCAGTGATGGTTACAACTACGCCAACGGCTATCAGAACGGCTTCAAGGTGGTCAAGATCGATGGTGCTACATATACTGCCGAGAAGTCGATCACCGTGGGCATGAACCCCGGACAGATAGCCATCGACAATCAAGGCAATGTGTTCGTGGTATGCCGTGGCGACTACGACGCAACTCCCTCTGCCGTATGGGCCATCACTTCCACCGATCAAGCATCTGAGCTTGGCGAAGGCACCATGATAGCCATCGACAATCAGAACCGCACCTCGCGCGCTACGGCCAACGTATCTCCTCTCTACGTGCTCAACGTAGAGACCGACTACAGCAACTGGCCCATGGTGAGCAACGTCATCAAGAGCTACGTGTACAACTCCCTCACGCGTGAGAAGGTCTCTGAAAACTTCCTCGATGCCAACAACCTGCCCGTCAACCCCACAGGCATCATGGACATCAATCCCTCTACGGGCGATCTCTACATCAGCTCCGATTCATCTACCGGATCTGACGCCTACACCACCGAGGGTCGCATCTACATCTACGGAGCCAATGGTCAGTTCAAGAAATTCCTCACCACTGGCGTTCACCCCTACGGCGTAGTATTTAGATAAGCGCGCCTCCTATCCTTTTTAGCGACCTTACGAACAGATTCTTTTAAAAAAAATTGGATCATATTAGTAAAGTCATTAATTTTGTCCTACATTTTCTTCCTTTGATGCATATCTTAAGGAGGAAAATGTAGTTTTTCTTAAAAGAGCGTTTACATGACGCTTTCTCTTCGACAACTCGTAAACTTCGCACCTTTACAAAATACAGTCAAAAGAGAAGGCAACGGTAGATGCTCACGGTAGGTATCATCATGCCCTGCCGTGATTTGCCGTACGTACATCTATGAGCATGCATACTGATAGTGTGTATGCATGGATTGTTGTATGGTCGCTCACGTATGGGGACATAGTTATACCATGCGTGGGCTTTCTGTGCGTTGTCCTATCTTGACTGTTTGGGCAATGCGAAGGCCTCGAGTTGTGGGATAGGAAACGATGAATCCCACGCTTTTTTGAATGATATTTATCATAAAAAGGACTTTTCGTCCATGTTAGGTTTTATATATTAGGGCATACATGCGTTAAGGGATTCGCCCGAAGTTATATTAGGATTTAATAATCCTCTTTGACGTATGAAGTTACAAACTAAGCCTTTCGTGAGGTGGGCAGGTGGAAAGAGCCAATTATTACCGCAATTTGCTAACGCTCTCCCTTTACAATTGTTTACTTGCGAATCACCGACCTACATTGAACCTTTTGTAGGCGGAGGGGCTTTGCTTTTTTATTTATTGCGTCGAGGAATCCCATTTAGGCATGTTGTTATTAATGACATCAATAAGGATCTTATCCAATGTTATCGATTAATTCGAGAACGACCAGAGGCTTTGCTTGTGGAACTGAAACGTCTTGACAGACAGCACTATGAACTCTCTTCAGAAGAAGGACGAAGGAATTTGTATTATGCCTATCGGGAGCAATACAACCACTACGGCGCTCTCAGAAAAGAGGAACGTGCAGCTCTATTTCTTTATCTTAATCATACTTGCTTTAATGGGTTGTATAGAGTAAATCGGGAGGGTAAATTCAATGTTCCATATGCATCTCGTAAGAAGCCTAATATTTTTAATGAGAAAGTCATTATGGCTGATTCTGAAATTCTGAATCAAGTGGAACTTACAATACTCAACAGTAATTATGAATGTGTGGAGGAATACGTGAGAGAAAACACGTTTGTTTATCTAGATCCCCCTTATAAGCCATTGAATGGAACATCCTATTTTAAAGAGTATTCTAATTGCCCATTTGAAGACAAACAACAGGAAAACCTGAAAGTTTTTTGCGACCGTCTAACTCAGCGCGGTGCGTGGTTGATGCTGAGCAATTCTGATGCACGCAATGAAGACGGCTCTTCCTATTTTGAGCAACTTTACAACGGATACTACTATCAGCGCGTTCAAGCCCCGAGACTAATTAATGCTAAGCCTCAAGGAAGAAGTAAACTCTCCGAGATGCTGATAACTAATTACAAAATTTACGAACAATAAACCATCAAATCCATACGACTATGATTTCAGATTTCTTAAAGGCAAAAATACAAACCCATATGCTGAGCGATGAAAAAGAACTTAGCACAATCTATAAGGCACGAAAAAATAAACTCGACATTGTTAAGGTGTCACACAATCTGGCCCAAAGTTATGAGGAAATTGGGTTCAAAGAGGTAGCGCATACGACCCGTAAAGTTACCCTCTCTAGAAATAAAGATCACGGCCGATATTTTGAAGACAAAGTGTGGTGCCTCTTTTATCAATTGGGCTTTCGCACATTGAATTCAGACGAACAATTGAGAGTACAATGGGGAGAATATGACAGTGACGTTCAGCAACTTGATGTAGTGGCAGTCAATGATGAGTGTATTTTTATTGTGGAATGCAAATCTGCAGAACAAAGTACAACACGTAGCTTTAAGTCGGAACTTAACGTTATTGATCATTATATGGAGGGAGTAGCTCAGGCTTTACGTGATGTTTACGGAAGTGACAAACGTGTGAAGTTTGTGTTTGCTACAGAAAATTATCGATTTACAGAAGATTCGGAAGACTTGCAACGCATGAAGAATTCTGGCATATACCATCTAAATGAAAATTCTTTCAGCTACATGCAGAGTCTAGTAAATTCCTACAAGAGTGCCAGTATCTACCAATTTATGGGTCTAATGTTTAAGGACGAGCTTATTAGTGATAGTCACATTAGCATTCCAGCCTTAAGAGGTAAAATGGGCAAGCAAGACTATTTTATCTTTTCTATAGAACCAGCCACGCTCTTGAAAATAGGTTTTGTACTTCATCGCACCAAGGTCAACGATAGCATGGCGCCTACTTATCAGCGTCTGCTCGTTCCGTCGCGTCTAAAGGGCATTACCAAATTTATTGAGGGCGGCGGCTATTTCCCTAATTCTATTATTATCAATTTTAGTGCCACCTCTCCTTCGCTTAGCGTAAAATTTGACCCGATTGGCAATACAAAAGATTCAGCAACAGAACTTGGATTGCTCAGAATACCGAATGCTTACGGCATTGCCTATATTATAGATGGTCAGCATCGACTTTATGGTTATGCCAATTCTACGAAGAAGAATTCCAATACAATCCCTGTAGTGGCATTCAATAAGATGGAATCTGAAGAACAACTTCAGATATTTATGGACATTAACCAGAATCAAAAAGCTGTTAGTCCCAGTCTTCGCTTGGACTTAGAGGAAGATCTGTATTGGAATGCAGACCGGCTTGATTCTAGGATGAAGGCTTTGCGTTCCTCCATCATCAAGGCTCTCAATAGTAATTCTAATCATGTGCTTTATAATAAGATATCGGTGGGTGAGGACCATGCAGAGTTGACTTTCAAACCATTTAATACAGCTTTAAGCAAATCAGGCTTTATTCCAAAAGCCAATCAGTCTCAATGGACAGGAAATACAGATACCTGCCTTTACAATGTAAACGAGACGAATGCAGACAAAGCTATGAAAGATGCAAGAAAACGCATTACACAATATGTAGATGGGGTGTATAGTATTTTGGAAAAGAACATGAATAAGGATATTCGTGATAATTTTCTCTTTTCTAATCGTGCCACTTATGCTATAATAGTGCTTGCAGGCTCCTTGCATGCATTTATTGCACAGATTAACGGATATAGCGCGTTGACTCCGATTTCAGAGCAACTAGAAAAGTTGGAACCTTATCTTGTTCAGCTAGCAGAATCTCTTAACAATTTGTCAGATGATGCAAGAAACAATATTCTTGGTACACTTGGACAAGGAGCCGATACGTTCTTTCTCCGTTCTTATCAGAATTTGGTAAACGAGAGTTTCCCTGAATATGCACCAGAAGAATTGGGCGAGTGGAAGGAAACTCAAGATCAGTCTGTCCAAGAGGAGGGCAATGAATATCGAGATAAGATACGAAACTGTGTACAGACACTTGTATTTCAATGCCTCAAAAAGGTTTATGGAGAAGGTTGGGAAAAGCAACTTAATGGTGTAAGACACAAGTGCGAAGGACGTGCTTTGGAAAAGAATAATTACAACGAACAGTTCGATATGGCAGATATCAATTGGAAAGATTATTTGGAGGTGAACGATCTTCGGGAAATTGTAGATCGTAACTTTACATATCCAAATTTTTCGGAAGTGTTTGGGATAGATGTATTCAATGGTGGAGGCAAGTCAAAGAAGACGCTTCTAAGTTGGTTCAAACTGATTGATACGCCTGCTGGCAAGAAGCAGCTAGCGCTGACCAAGAATGAAGTGAACCAACTGTTCCTAATACTTGAATATTTGAAGAATTTTATCCATGAATAATAATGAGAACTCTATAGGTCTGTATGCTGAAATATATCATGTGGACACATCGCTCCGCCACTACCAACAACAAGCTAAGAAAAACATTTTCTCTGCTTGGGATAGATGCGACAATGTGATGTTTCAGATGCCGACGGGAACAGGAAAAACGCGTCTGTTTACTTCAATCATTCGGGATATAAAAATGTGGAGTATACGCAAAGGTAAGGATGGAAAAATCCTTATTGTAGCTCATCGGGTGGAACTCATTGATCAAATTAGTGAAAGTCTTACCCATTACGACATTAGTCATGGCATTATTGCAGGTGGAAAACCTCGAAATTTGTCACATATGGTACAAGTGGCGAGTGTACAAACCATTACGCACCATTCTAATACGAACGTGTCAGAAGGATTGCCCGTAATGTATGTTATTATAGATGAGGCTCACCACTCCGTTGCTAATTCGTATAAGAAACTATGGAAGATGTATCCCAAAAGCAAGAAATTAGGGGTGACTGCAACGCCTTGGAGGATGAATAGTGAGGGGTTTGAATCTCTTTACGGCTGCATTATTGTGTCTCCGTCAATTAGTGATTTCATTAAAGAGGGATGGTTGGCTCCATATAACTATTACTCAATAGTATCAAAGAGTGAAGTGTACAATAGAATCTCAAACATCCATGATTTTGACATAGATGGGGATTATAAGGTTGGGGCAATGGAAAAGGCTATGGATATTATTCCTATACGAGCTCAATTGTTGGAAAGTTATTTGACTTTGGCTAAGGGACGAAAAGGCATTATATATGCCATTAGCAGACGACATAGTGAACACATTTGTGAGGAATACCGGAAAGTAGGAATTAATATTGTAAGAATTGATAGTACAACGCCACGTAATGAGCGAAATTTACTTGTCAGTCGGTTCAGACAAGGATTCATTGATATTATTGTAAATGTCGACATATTCTCTGAGGGCTTCGATTGTCCAAGTATTGAGTTTATTCAACTGGCACGACCTACGCGCTCCTTGGTTAAATACTTGCAGCAAGTAGGGCGAGGATTGCGACCAACTGAGGGAAAACAGAAGTTTTTAATCTTGGACAACGTCGGTGCTCATTTGGAGTTCGGGTTTCCTGATTCTGACAGAAATTGGGAAGAGTCATTTACGGGAAGTAAATGTCCTAAAATTTCGAAATCAAGGAAATTTGCTACACTAATAGATAACAATATAGCAGAAAAGCCTTTCTTTGAAGAGGGTACTGAAAAACTTGAATTGGTAGAAAACGTTGAGGGGACAATTAGGATGAGCAATAAGCATGTTTGGAATAGTGATGACAAAAACTTGCTTTGCTTGTTAAGACAGCAGAAGGCTTGTTCAACCGAACTTATTGCCTCAGTCTTTGGTTGCAGCGAGGAAGAAGTGAAGTCTGAGTTAAAACTTTTGGGAATTAACTGAAGGGTTAGACCATACAAGAAACCGCACATTTTGCGGAGATTATAGACCTTATTCTCCGCAAAATGTGCGGAGAATAGACGGGCGATAGCCTCTGCCCGTGAGGGTGCGAGGGGTAGTACTGCTTCACTTGTAAACTTGTCAACGTCTTTACCCGTTAACCAGGATTTCCGCCAACGGGTATGAAAATGCATATCTGAATAGCTTGCTATTTCTCCCGAAAAATATACCTTTGCACCTAACAAGTTCGGAAAAGTGTCAATTTTGACACAAATTGGAAGTTATTAGTGTGTAGGTTATGGATATAGCAAGAGATATAATCAATCAGTTTAAAGTTTGGAAAAATACGGAAAATCGTAAGCCCATACTCCTAAAAGGCGCACGTCAGATAGGCAAGACGTGGGCTATGCAAGAATTCGGAAAGCAATGCTTTGAATACACAGCAAGGTTCGATTTCGACAGACAGAGAGAATTGCAATCGATTTTTGCCGTGACAAAGGAGCCCGCACGCATCATCAAGGAACTCACACTTTATAGCGAAGTTCCCCTTATTCCTGGCAAGACCCTTATAATCTTTGATGAAATTCAAGAGTGTGAGGAAGCTCTTAACTCGCTGAAGTACTTTTGCGAGGATGCTCCAGAATGGCACGTTATTGCTGCTGGCTCACTCTTGGGTGTAGCTGTGAAGAGGCGTAAGATGACCGTGCCTGTTGGAAAGGTGCAAGTAATGCGTATGTATCCCATCACGTTTAGAGAATATTTGCGTGTAAGCGATCCGCCAACATTTAGTTACATAGAGCATATAGAACATGTGCAAAAGTTGCCTCTCATTATCATGGACAAACTGAAATCGGAGTATCGTAGGTATATGGTAGCAGGCGGTATGCCCGAAGCTACTGTAGCGATGCTTCAAAATCGGGGTATGCAGGAGGTGGATAGTATACTGCAAGGTATCTTGGATCTCTATGAACTTGACTTTTCTAAATATGCCGAGCCTCGTGAAATTCCGCGCATCCATGCCATATGGCATTCCTTACCTTCGCAGTTAGCCAAGGAGAATCGTAAGTTTGTCTATAAAGTAGTAAAGAAAGGCGCACGAAGTAGAGATTATGAAGATGCCTTGCTATGGCTTGAAGATGCTGGAATGATTTATAGAGTAAATGCTGTGTCAAAACCAGGTATGCCGCTTGCAGCTTATGAAGAACCTGATATATTCAAAATCTATGCAAGCGACTGCGGATTGCTGCGCCGTCTGTCGGGTTTGCCTAGCAGTGTAGTGCTCGACCCCACTGCCAACTTTACGGAGTTTAAAGGAGCAATGGCCGAAAATGCCGTGCTTCAAAGTTTGCTCCCCTCTTATGGCATGTTGCCTTTTTATTGGTCGTCGGAGGGCAAGGCAGAGATAGAATTCTTGCTGCAGCATGAGAGTGAGGTAATACCCGTAGAGGTAAAAGCAGAAAATTGCGTAAGTGGCAGAAGCATTGTGGTCTATAACGAGCGCTTTCACCCAAAGAATCGCATTCGTTTTTCCTTCCTCAACTTGCAGCAAAATTGTGGCATGCTGTCTTGTCCATCTCCCTTAGTGGAATGGTCCATGAAATGGTTGTTGCCATGAAAAGCGCCTCTTCCTCACCAAGAGCGTATAGGGTCCTGCGGAGATTATAGACCTTATTCTCCGCAAAATGTGCGGAGAATAGGAGTGTGATAGCCTGTCGTAGATGGAGCGAGGCGGCTCTCGAAAAGTCTGTCTTTACACCCAACAAGTTCGGAAAAGTGTCAAATTTGACACAAATCGGAAGTTGTTAGTGCCATTTCATGGATGTCAGGGCTTTTGGGAAAGAGTAGGATTATTCTTAAGAACCCACGCTTACCCGTTGGCGGAATTCTTGGTTAATGGGTAAACAAGTTGACAAGTAAATAGGTCTTATACTACTTGTTTCGTTAAAAAAGAAAACGATTGGACTCGACAAACTTACCCTGTTCACTTGTTAACTTGTCAACCCGTTTACAATTTTCGCCAACGCATCACACCTAATATATCGTCGTCCGTGCAGCCATGACACGTCGTGAATCAATCTTCGTGTTGCAAAATTACGCTCATCCTCTCCATTTTCCAAAAAGAGTGTACAAACTGTTCACTTTTTCTTCCTATCCTCAGCCTTCACGCGCGTGCGCACGCATTACCATGAATTTTGCTCTTCACTACTTGCACGCTTGCACTTCGTGTTTCAAACCATCTGAATATCAAGTAGTAATTATCTTCGTAGCCGCATTCTTATGCCTACACTTTGCTTGCACTCGTCCGTGCACGGCTATGATCCTTGATGCGAAACTTATTTACCCCACCGCGCAGAAATAATTTTCCCTAATCACAGACATTTCTCTTCCATGGGATAAATTTCCCTTCTCCATAGGGAAAGTATGCGTTCCCTTACCAAGCAGAAACCTGAGAGAGTGCAAGCAAAGTGTGGGCAGCGTGCAAGCAAATAGGCCCTTCCTACACGCTGCAATGTGTTGATAATCAATTGGAAAACATACAGGCAGTGACGGCATGCGAGCATTACCCAGTAAAAATAGCCTGAAGCGCGCGCATGCGTGCGCACGCGAGGGGAGGGGAGTGATAAGGCAGAGGGGGCGCATGCTTCTGCTTGACGTATAACGATTGTTGAGCAGCAACGACGGACAAGACCCTTAGTGAAAGATGAAAATTCAGAGTAGAGTGAAGTTTTTCTTACAATAGTTTTGCGTATTTCGGCTCATACACTAATTTTGCACAACCATATATGTAGCACAGATGCATTCTGTCAGAAAATTAGTACATATACTATGCGTGCTCGTTGGCTCCATGCTGACGGGCTTGAATGCTTTTGGGCAACAAGATCCAGCCTTCGCCCACTATTGGTTGGTAGAGCCGCAGTTCAACCCAGCGGCAGCAGGGCGCAGTCCGCAGCTCAGCGTTACGGCAGCCTATCAGAGCCATGCCTCGGGCTATACCGATGGCGGAAGCACCATGTACGCAGGGGCAGATATGGCCCTGCAGTTGGGACGTACGCGCCACGGCGTAGGCGTGCTGTTTCAAAACGACCAGTTCGGCTTGTTCTCCCACATGCGCTTCTCCGTGCAGTACGCTTACCATCAGCGCTTGTGGGGCGGACGGCTTAGCATAGGTGCAGAGGTGGATATGCTCAACGAAAGCCTCAAAGGCTCGAAAGCCGACCTGGGCGATGCCAACGACCCCGCATTCCCCGCAAGCGACCTGAGCGGTTCGAAGTTTGATGCCTCCGTAGGTCTGTGGTACACCCACCGCAGATGGTATGCAGGCGTAGGTATGCAACACGTCACCTCGCCCACCATCATGCTGGGCGAGACAAACGAATATAAGGTGAAGGCGCTATATAATTTTACAGCAGGATACAATATTCGGCTAAGAAGTCCGTTCTTTACATTGGTACCCACCACGCTCTTGCGCTATGACGGCTCAGCATTTCGCGCCGACATCACAGCCCGACTGCAGTATGCGCATGAGAAGAAGCAACTCTACGTGGGCTTAGGCTACAGCCCATGCCACTCCGTGACAGGATTCGTAGGAGGCCGCTTCCACGGCATCGACCTCGGATATTCTTACGAAGCCAACACCTCGGGCATGGGGCTCGGAGCTGGCCAGCATGAAGTGACGCTGGGCTACCGCCTCGACCTCAATCTGGGCAAGAAAGGAAAGAACGTGCATAGGAGCGTGAGATGGCTGTGAGTTAGATAAGTAATAAGTAACAAGTAACAAGTAATAAGTAATACATTCTTGCTGAATTCCTTGCTGATTTCAAGTAATAAGTAACAAGTAATAAGTAATACATTCTTGTTGACTTCCTTGCTGATTTCAAGTAATAAGTAACAAGTAATACATTCTTGTTGACTCCTTTGCTGATTTCCTTGCAGGTAATACATTCTTCCTGATAGCCTTTCAGCCAATACCGGGGGCGACGCGTCCCCGCGTCGGCATCACCACACACAAGCCCATTAACACATAAGCATATAAGCAAATTAAATAGATGAAACATACGCTATTATACATACTCGCCACTGTGGCTCTGAGCGGACTCCTCGCCTCGTGCATGGGGAGTAGCCGCGCCATGATGAGCGGTGGCGAAGTGACTGGATCGAGAGCATCCTCATTTACCGAACCCACACCTTACGGCATGGTGGAGGTGAAGCGAGGCTACTTAAAGGTAGGCCTCCAGAAGACCGATTCCCTCTGGGGCACCGTATCTCCGCAGAAAGATATCTCTGTAGATGGATTCTGGATGGACCAAACAGAAGTAACCAACTCTATGTACCGACAGTTCGTAGAGTGGGTGCGCGACTCTATCATCCGCGAGCGATTGGCCGACCCTCAGTATGGCGGCGATGAGACGTACAAGATCGAGGTCGACCGCAACGGCGACCCCGTAAAGCCCCACCTCAACTGGAGCAAGCCCATCCCCTGGCGCAAGCCCTCGGAAGATCAAGAACGGGCTATCAACAGCGTATACTACACCCATCCCATCGATGGTACACGCATGATCGATACGAAGCAACTGCTCTATCGCTACGAAATATTCGACTACGAAAAGGCAGCCCTGCGCAAGTATCGCCTTGACCCGAAAGAGCGCTCCCTCAATACCGACCATCCCACTGACCCAGACGAAGTGGTGATGATATCAAAGGATACGGCTTACGTAGACGACAATGGACAAGTGGTGAGCCAGACCATCGAACGACCACTCTCGAGCCTCTACGACTTCCTCAATACCTACATCGTGCCCGTCTATCCCGACACCACGGTATGGGTCAACGACTTTACGAATGCCAACAACGAGCAGTATATGAAGCTCTACTTCTCGTCGGCCAATTACAACGACTACCCCGTGGTAGGCGTCACTTGGGAACAGGCACAAGCCTTCTGCGCATGGCGCACCAACTTCCTGCTCAAGGGCATGGGACCGCAGGCTCGCTACATACAGCGCTACCGCCTCCCGACCGAGGTGGAATGGGAATATGCCGCCCGCGGAAAGGAGGGCAATCCCTATCCTTGGGAAGGTATAGAGGCTAAGAGCAAAGAGGGATGCTTCTTTGCCAACTTCAAGCCCGACCGAGGCAACTATACCGACGACGGCAACCTCATCACCTCGCGCGTGGGCATCTATGGAGCCAACTCCAACGGACTCTTCGACATGGCGGGCAACGTGGCTGAATGGACCAACACCGTCTATACCGAAGCCGGCGTCGACGCTATGGCAGATCTCAACCCCGAACTGTCCTATAATGCAGCGAAGGAAGACCCCTACGTGCTGAAGCGCAAGAGCGTGAGAGGAGGTTCGTGGAAGGACCCCATGTCGTTCATACAGTCGGCATGGCGCACCTGGGAATATCAGAACCAACCCCGCTCCTACATAGGCTTCCGCTGCGTTCGCTCCAAAGCCAACACCGTGAGCACCACCAGCGTAGGTAAGAAAAAGAAATAGATAGGGTAAGTTGAGAGCTGAAGTGTTTAGGAGTTCAAAGGTTTATAATAAGTTGAGAGTTGAAGAGTCGAGAAGTTTAAAGGTCACTTTATGATCTCATAACCTCCAAACTATCCTTATAACCTCATAACCTCCAAACTCCCAACTATCTTTATAACCTCGTAACCTCAAAACTCAAAACCCAATATGAGTAAGATAAATTTTGTGGTCCGTTTGCAGCATTGGATGGACAGTGTGCCCGGACAGACATTCCTCAACTATGCATACTCTTGGGGTGCCTCCATCGTAATCTTGGGTGCACTCTTCAAACTCACCCACTTGCCGGGTGGTAACTTCATGCTCTTCATCGGTATGGGCACCGAAGTAGTAGTATTCTTCCTCTCTGCATTCGACCGCCCCTTCGACAAGGAAGAAATCGGTAAGGAACTTCCCCGCGACTATCAGACCGACGAAGAAATAGCCGAAAGCCTCGGCATCGACAGCGATGAAGATGACGACGAAGAAGAGGAAACACAGAACGCCGAAAATGCTGCACCCGCAGCTTCGCCCGTGCAGCCCACAGTTGCTCAGCCCGTGGCTACAGCCGCACCAGCTGCACCCGCTGCAACCACAGCACAACCTGTGCAGGCACCCTTCGCAGAAGTTCCCTCATTCTCCGCTGCTCCTGCAGAGCCTGCAAGCACAGCATCGCCCACTTCTGCTCCGTCTCTCGCCACCACATCCTCAGCCAAGCCCACAGCCGAGCAACAGGCACAAGCAGCCATTGCCGCAGCCACTCCCGCTGGAGCCGTGCCCTTCGATGCTGAGGCTAAGCGCTTAGCAGAGATCATCCGACTGGCCAACGACGAACTCCTTCGCCGTGCACAAGCCGCCCTCTCACCCGAGATGGAGGAAGCCACACAGCAGTATATCGAAAAACTCCGCACCCTGGCACAGACCTTCGAAAAGGTAGACGAACAGAGCGCACGCCTCGCTCACGACAGCGAAGAAATGGCCAACCTCAACCGTACACTCACGGCCATCAATAAGACGTACGACCTCCACTTCAAGAGCATCAGTCAGCAGGTGGGCACTATCGATCAGATCAATGAGCAAACACGCAAACTCGCTCAGCAGATAGAAGAACTCAACGGCGTATACTCACGCATGATACAAGCGCTCACCGTAAAGATGACCACTCAAAACTAACATCCAACCCATTAAGTAGGCTCCTAATAACTTATGTCAATCAAGAAAAGACCGGTATCTCCGCGCCAGAAGATGATCAACCTCATGTACATCGTGCTGATGGCCATGCTCGCGTTGAACGTCTCAAGCGATGTGCTCAAGGGATTCTCGCTCATAGGCGATAGCTTGAAGCGCACCACAGGAAATGCCATGAAGGAGAATCAGGCTCTTTACGCCGACTTCGCCGCCTCTTATAAAAGCAATCCTGCCAAGGTAAAGCCTTGGTACGATAAAGCCATGGAGGTAAAGCGCATGAGCGACTCGCTCTACAACTTCGCAGGCGAACTCCGTTGGGCCATCGCTCGTGAAGCCGATGGTAAGGATGCCGACCCCGACAATCTGCAAAACAAAGAAGACCTCGAAGGATCCAACCGCATCATGCTCGCCCCCGCCAAAGGACGAGGCAAGCAACTCTTCGATGCGATCAACTCCTTCCGCAATCGCGTGCTCACACTCGTGACCGACCCACGACAAAGAGCCATTATAGCCTCCAACCTCTCGACCGACGTGCCACGCAACGAAGACAACGTAGGGAAAAATTGGCAGCAATACATGTTTGAGGAAATGCCATCCATCGCAGCCGTCACCATGCTCGCAAAGCTCCAAAGCGACGTGCGCAAGGCAGAAAACGAAGCCGTACACGACCTCTTGGCCAATATCGACCTTAAAGACATTCGCGTAAATCAACTCAACGCCTACGTCGCTGCCGAAGCTACCACACTCTATCCTGGCGACCAATTTCGTTCACGCATCTTCATGGCAGCTGTCGATACCACGCAGCGCCCCGAAATCTACGTCAACGGCCGACGCATTGCAGCCGACGGCTCTTACAACTTCACCGTAGGCGGTCCCGGTCAGTACTCCTTCTCGGGCTACATACTAATGCCCAACGCTGCGGGCGACATCATCCGTCGCAACTTCACACAGAAGTACAACGTAATAGCACCTCCCACGGGAGCCACCGTGGCAGCCGACCTCATGAACGTGCTCTACGCAGGATTCAATAACCCCATCAGCGTAACGGCAGCCGGTGGCAACGCAGGAGTGCACCTCAGCATGACGGGAGGCACACTCACCCAGACTGCGCCAGGAAAGTACACCGCCCGACCCTCTAAGGTGGGCGAGAACGTGACCTTCACCGTAAGCGGTACCGTCAACGGCAAAGCACAGAATATGGGCACCTTCACCTTCCAGGTGCGCAAGCTGCCCGATCCCACAGCCTTTATCCAAGTAGGTACGGATCGCTTCCGTGGCGGCCGTATAGCCAAAGGCTCCATCCTCGGAGCAGGCGGACTCGGCGCAGCTATCGACGATGGACTCCTTAACATCCCCTTCCGAGTACTCAGCTTTGAGACCGTATTCGCCGATCGCATGGGCAATTTCCGCCCAGAGCCCTCTGCTGGTCCCAACTTTACCGAAAATCAGCGCAACCTCATGCGAGAACTGCGTCGCGGCCAACGATTCTACATCTCCAAGGTGCGCGCCGTAGGCCCCGATGGCATCACTCGCAATCTTAATGGTAGCCTCGAAGTAATAGTCAACTAAAGCAAAGTAACACTGAATGAAAAAGATATTTGCTCTTATACTCTTGATATGCGCCTTGGGGCAAGCCAGCGAAGTCTCGGCTCAGCCCCCGCGTCGACGTGCCGAACAGCAGCAGAAGCAAGAACAGCAACAAAACTCGCCTCGAGGCAGCTCCTATCGCGAATTCTCCACAGCGCAGAGCATGCCAAGCGATGCTGCTTGGCGTCGTGACCTCTACCGCACACTCGATCTGACAAAAGACGCCAACGCCGTACTCTATTATCCAACAACACCGCAAGATGGGCGCGAAAACCTCTTCACCTACCTCTTCAAACTCCTCTTGCGTAAGCAAATCAAGGCCTACGACTATAAGCTCGATGGCAATGAAGACTTCTCTGCGAAGAATGAGGTCACGGCCAAGCAACTCATGGATCGTTACCACATATTCTACGAGTCGAAGGGCGATAAGGTGCGCGTCAATGATGCCGACCTACCCTCAGACGAGGTAAAGGCCTATTTCATCAAGGAAAGCACCTACTACGACCAGCATACGGCAACCTTCCGCAGCCAGGTCACCGCACTCTGTCCCGTGCTCAAGCGCGGTGATTCCGACTTCGGCGGAGAATTGGCACAATACCCTATGTTTTGGGTCAAAATGCAAGACGTAGCGCCCTATTTGGGAAAACTCATGCTCATGGGATCTTCGCTCAACAATGCCGCAACAATGTCGGCCGACGATTTCTTCACCATGAAATGTTACAAGGGAGATATCTACAAGGCTGTCAACCTGCAAGACAAGCTCCTCTCCAACTATTGTCTCGACGACTCCGCAATGATCAAAGAGCAGAAGCGCATAGAGAAGCAACTCACCGACGTGCAAGAACACGTCTACGGTCGTGATAGCGCCTATTACGCAAAGCTCCGTGCCGACTCGTTGGCGCAGGTAGAGGCCGATTCTATTGCTGCAGCAGGCAAGGCCGCTCGCCGCTCGTCGGCATCGCGCCGCACTTCGTCAACCACATCGCGTCGTTCGCGATCGGCAAGTGTGAGCAGCAGTTCCTCTTCATCCACCAAGGCACCCAAGCAGAAGAAGCAGCGCACCTCTTCGAGTGCTTCGAAGCCCAAGGGCTCATCGGGAGGAGGACTCAGCGTGCGCCGTCAGCGCCACTAATTCCTCTGGAGTGAAGAGAACCCCAACCATTAGAATTAAAGGAGTAATAAGTATAACCCTCCCCTTAGCATTTCTCCTAACGGAAAATGTCGCAAAGGGATGGTGTGCTTATTACTCCTTTCGCGAATAAAAGTCACTTCAGCATGTTCGCCTAAGAGCCCACTTATGAAGAGTCACCTTATATATATATGAAAAAAAAGATACCCCATCTCTCCTCCACCGCTTCTGGCCCCGAAAGCTTCTTACTGACCGATAGCATGAAGCACTACGTAAGGCAAAACAACTGTTTCGACCTACTCCGTTACTTCTTTGCTCTGCTCATCGTAGCATCCCACTTTAGCGTGTTGGTCAACTCCGAATATAGTGAACGAATCGCTCAGACAGGACCCATCCGCGTGAAGGCCTTCTTTATCATCACAGGCTTCCTCGTGACCTATAGCTATTTGCGCAACGAACACGACCTTCGTAAGTACTTGCGCAAGCGCTTCATGCGTATACTCCCAGCTTACGTGGTGGCAGTCATTTTGGGATTCATCGTATGCATGACGCTTACATCCTATAGCGTGATTGATTTCTTGAGCACAGTAGAGAGCTGGAAATACTTAGGAGCCAATCTGCTGATGCTCAATTGGCTACAGCCCTCCCTGCCAGGAGTGTTTGAAAGTTGCCAAATGACGGCTGTCAACGGGTCGCTCTGGACTATGAAGTTTGAAGTAATATTCTACTTACTCCTCCCTCTCTTCATCCGTGGACTTCGCACCTCTGCAGGCTACTATATCCTGGGCGCATTGGTCATAGCCACATTCTATATCTATCCGCGTGCACCCCTTCAGTTGCAATATTTCTATTTCTTCTTAAGCGGCGTGGCGATACTATTCTCGTTGGACTGGTTGGCACACGGACACCGATTCCGCAATGCATTCCTACTCTCTGTAATAGTAGAGATGCTGCTCTATATCCCCGACTATGACGGGATGCTTTACGTTTACGATGCACTTCGCACGTTGGAGATTATCACCTTTCCGCTCATACTCATCTTCGTGGCCTACAATCTGCCTATACCCAAGGCTCTGAGTTCATTGCCCAACGTGACCTACGGCATATATCTCTATCATTTTCCCGTAGTGCAAGTTATTGTGCAGACGGGACTCTTTCGTGGCAACGTCGTGCTCATGTTCATAGCCACTTATGTGATTACTGGCATCATGGCCACGCTGTCTTATCTTCTCATCGAGCGCCGATACATGCGGCGCAGAGTGGTGAAGTAGGGTGGGGCGGGTATCCTCACTAATGAGCATATCGCCATTCATCCTCCACTCCTTTATATTATAAAGAATATATATTATAAAGAATAAACGACCTATGAAGATTATAATAGACGACAAAATACCCTTTATCCGTGGCTTTGCCGAACGCTTAGGTGAAACGCGTTACTTACCTGGAGCCGCCATCACGGCTGCTGATGTTAAAGATGCAGATGCACTAATCGTCCGCACCCGTACAAAGTGCAATCGGCAACTGCTCGAAGGATCGAGGGTAAGCTTCATTGCCACAGCCACCATTGGATATGACCATATCGATACAGATTATCTGCGAGAAGCCGGCATAGCTTGGACCAATTGTCCAGGTTGCAATGCACGCAGCGTGGCGCAGTACGTAGAGTGTGTCCTCTTGCAACTGGCAGCCCATGGTTGCTGGGACGAAGGTGCGATCTTGCGTCCTGCCACAGCAACCCCCAGCCCCATTCACCGAGAAATATTTAGCCATCTCACGTTGGGCATCGTAGGTGTGGGACATGTTGGTGAGCAAGTACGACTAATGGCGGAGCGCATCGGTTTCGGTCGAATACTGCTTTGCGATCCTCCACGTGCCGCAAAAGAATCAGATAATGCATTCGTCACGCTCGATGAAGTGGCGCGCCAGAGCGATATCGTCACCTTCCACACCCCTCTGACTCAAGCTCCCACTCCTCATCCCACCTTTCATATGGCCTCTGCAGCCTTCTTCCGTGCCCTGCGTCCAACGGCTGTGGTCATCAACAGCAGCCGAGGCGAAGTGGTCGATGGTGAAGCGCTAACCCATGCCCTGCGTACCCAAAGCATCCGTGCAGCTGTAGTCGACACATGGGAACACGAGCCCTGCATTTCCTCATCTCTGCTCCAAGACGTCTTTATCGGTACGCCCCACATCGCAGGCTATAGTGCTGATGGAAAGGCAAATGGCACACGCATGTCTCTGCAAGCCGTAGCCCGTCATTTTGGCTTTGACCCAGTGCAGTTCGAAGCAGTGCAACCACCCGTTCTCCCCGCCGACTTCGCCTATTATCCCGAGGCTCAAGGAAAGGATATTGCTCCCGAGCTCCGTCTCTACGATCCCGTGCGCGACTCCGAAGCTCTTAAGCAGCATCCCGATACTTTCGAATACCTCCGAGGCAATTACCCCTTGCGGAGAGAAAAATAATTGGAAAAGTCTGACTAATACCACAACAGACAACTTATAAGTATACTATCTGCCTTGTCAGTACATACTTCCATCAACGCAAAAATCCACCTCTTCCCCTTGCCCGATTGCGCATTAAGTTGTAGCTTTGTGAGCAACCCACATCATCAACTCATAGATTATCCCCACCAGATATGTCAGCAGATAGCAGCAGAATACATCCCCGAATCAATGGCGCCGTCACTCTCGTAGGAGCCATCGTCGTAGTAGTAGCCCTACTCGTTTACTTCCTTCCGCGTGAAACGAAGTTCGGCTATGAGTACGAACAAGGACGCCCTTGGCGATACAACTCCTTGATAGCCACCTACGATTTCCCTATCTATAAGACGCAGCACGAGGTGGAGGCCGAGCGCGATAGCGCACTGCGCAGCTTTCAGCCATTCTATGCAGAAGACGTCCAGATGTCCGACCGCCAGATATTGGCTTTTAAGCAAGACTTCCTCGCTGGCAAGTTTCACGACATGCCAGCCCGTTGCTTGGCACACATCACCTCACTCATGCAGACCGTCTACGATGCAGGCATCGTCCCCTCTGCAGAACTATCGCAGATGGCCAAAGACCGCACATCGGGCATACGTGTGATAGAAGGTACAGAAGCCGTGTCACGACCGCTCACCGAACTCTATTCCACCCGTTCAGCCTACGAATATATAGTTCATGCCGATACAGTTCAGTATCCGCGCGAACTCCTCGCACGCTGCAATCTCAACGAATACCTATCGCCCAACCTTGCCATCGATAGCGCCAAGACCCGCGCTGCACGAGAAGACGTGCTCGCATCCGTAGCCCCCGCTGCCGGCTTGGTACAAAGCGGCCAGCGCATCATCGACCGAGGCGAAATAGTATCTGCCGAACAATACAAGATCCTGCAATCATTCGAGCGTGAGAGCGTGCGTCGCAACAATCCCTCCGAAGGCTATTGGCAAGTACTGCTCGGGCAGATTATTTTCGTATCCTGCGTCCTCATCTCCTTCGTAGCCTATCTGCGCCTGTTCCGTCGCGACTACCTGCGGTCAACGCACAGCATCATGCTGCTATCCACGCTCATAGCCATCTTCCCACTTATTACGTACGTCATGGTCGACCAAAAGTTCCTCAACGTCTATATGGTCCCCTACGCCATGGTACCCATGTTCGTGCGCATCTTCATGGACTCCCGTACAGCATTCATGGCCATGGTATGCTCCGTAATCCTCTCATCTTTTGCCCTGCATTCCAATTATGAGTTCGTCATCATACAGTTTATGGCAGGCCTTACCTCCATCTACGCCCTGCGCGATCTCACAGAGCGCTCCCAACTCCTTCGAGTAGCCCTTGCAGTGTTCGCCACAAGCACAGCCATCATGATAGGCTACGACCTCTCTCAAGGCGTCGACGTGCTCCATCTCGATCACTCCCTATATATATACAATGCAGTCAACGGCGTATTGCTCCTCTTCGCCTACCCCTTGCTCTATCTTATAGAAAAACTTTTCGGTTTCACATCAAGCGTCACCCTGGTCGAACTCTCCAATACCAACAACGTACTCCTGCGCCGCATGTCGAAGGTAGCACAAGGCAGCTTCGTCCACTCCATGCAAGTGGCCAACCTCGCAGCCGAAGTGGCCGACAAAATTGGAGCCAAACCACAATTGGCACGTACCGGTGCACTCTATCACGATATCGGCAAACAACTCAATCCCGCATTCTTTACCGAAAATCAAAATGGAGTAAACCCACACGATTCCCTCTCCGAAGAACGTTCCGCACAAATCATCATCAACCACGTGACAGATGGCCTCCGCTTAGCAGACAAATACCACCTGCCCAAACTCATACGCGACTTCATCAGCACCCACCACGGACGTTCAAAAGTGCGCTACTTCTATATCCAATGGAAGAACAAACATCAAGGCGAAGAGCCCGATCCAAAGTTCTTCACTTACCCTGGTCCCAACCCCTTCACGCGTGAACAAGCCATCGTCATGATGTGCGATGCCGTAGAAGCCACCTCCCGTTCCCTCAAGGAATATACCGAAGAAAACATAAAAGCACTTGTCGATCGCATCATCGACGGACAAGTGCAGGAGGGCTATTTCCGAGAATGTCCCATCACCTTCCGCGACATAGCCGAAGCCAAGCGCGTCCTCGTAGAAAGTCTCAAGACCATCTACCATACCCGCATCGCTTATCCCGAACTCAATGGGAAGCCCGCATCCACCGCCACTCTGCCCACCCGTCGTACCTACTTCTTTGGTCGTCGTAAGAACTAAATATCAAGAATATGGCTATGTATGCACGCAGATCCTCTCAAGTCCATCCGTGCATACATAGCCATTCTCTTATTACATCACTAGCCCCTTTAAATAGCAGCGCAAATAGCAGCGCCAAATTTTCGGAATCACATACGCGCGCACGCGCGCGTATCATTCAATTTACCCCTCAAAACACCCTCATTCCGTCACTCTCATCAAGCAATCTCTTGATTATCAAGAAAAATAGCTTCCGCTTTCCCTACACTTTGCTTGCACTTTTCCTACACTTCTTCTACACTTCTCTTGCACTCTTTCTCATTACCCCTCCTCTCTCACAGAGCCCCTTGTCTATCTACTAGAAATACTAGAATCACTAGAAATACTAGAATCACTAGAAAAACTAGCCCCCCCCTAGCAATCCCCCTTTCCCCTCCTCCCGTAATCCCTCCCCCTCCCTCCCGTAAAAACCATCCCCCCCTCCCCATAGTGCAAGCAAAGTGCAACCAAAAATCCCCCATCCACCACACCACAATCCCCTTGAAAACCACCCCAATCCACCCATTCAGTGCAAGAAATGCAACCCTTCCACCCCAAAAATCCCTGTAACACGTGCGCGCGAAAGCCCCCAACCACCCAAAAATATGTTCTTCAGCATAAAACCGAAAAAATCCACCCACATCCCCTTGCCCCATTCCCCCGAAACCCCTACATTTGCCCTTGCTATCCAAAAAGTGCGAAAAGCACAGAAAAATTTTTCCATCCCGCAACCCACTGATACTCAGTCCGTTGCAACAGAAATAGGGAAATTGCTCAAAAATTTCCCCAAAATTTCTTCGCCAAAAATTTGGTCGGTATAGAAAAAGTCCGTACTTTTGCACTCGCAATTCAGCGATAAGGCACAACGCCAACGACGCTGAGGCAACGATCTTTGAAAGAATTACATAAAACTATTTTGTAGAGAAGTACAAGAGACAATGAGCACTAAGCTCTTAATTTTAAGAGATTAGCTGTTCGGGTATAAGTCACTTGTCAATTCCGAAAGAAAGACAATAGATACGACGGAATCTTGGGCATAAAACAGAGAAACAAACAATATTATATATTACAATGAAGA
>JBNMGC010000009.1:0-46243 GCA_050873845.1 Alloprevotella sp. | reverse complement strand
TTATGACAATGAAATTGCGTAATGTGCCTTTCTCTCCGCCCGATATGACGGAGGGGGAGGCTGATGAAGTGCGTGATGCAATACTTTCTGGGTGGATTACCACTGGACCACGTACGAAAAAACTGGAAAAAGAAGTGGCTGAGTTCGTGGGCGTGGACAAGGCTGTGTGCCTTAACTCACAGACGGCTTGCGGCGAAATGGCTCTGCGATTGCTGGGCGTGGGTGAGGGCGATGAGGTGATCGTGCCGGCTTATACCTATACTGCAAGTGCTTCGATTGTGGAACACGTGGGCGCTACGCTCGTGTTCGTAGATGTGCAGAAGGATTGCCTCGAAATGGACTATGAGGCTATGGAAAAGGCTATCACGCCTCGCACGAAAGCTATCATTCCCGTAGATCTGGCTGGAATCCCTTGCGACTACGACAGGCTGCATAGCATTGTAGAGAGCAAGAAGGAACTTTTTACTCCGAAGACTGACTTGCAAAAGATGCTCGGACGCATTGCTATCTGCTGCGATGCTGCCCATGCTTTTGGAGCTTCGCGAAAGGGACGAATGGTTGGCTCGATTGCTGACTTTTCGTCTTTCTCTTTTCATGCTGTGAAGAACTTTACTACGGCTGAAGGTGGTGCCTTGACATGGAATCTGCCTTTCGGCAATGAACGGGTGGTGAAGGATTTTGACAAGAACGCAGAGAATGCTTTCAGCGGTGTGCCCGAGATAGAGGGCGAGACGTGGAATGAGAATCTCTACCGCAAGGCGCAGTTGCTCAGTCTGCATGGTCAGAATAAGGATGCGCTGGCTAAGACGAAGCTTGGCGCATGGGAGTACGACATCATCGGTACGTGGTATAAATGCAACATGACCGACGTCGTGGCTGCTATCGGCCTAGTGCAGATGCAGCGCTACAAGGGCATGCTGGAGCGCCGCCGACAGATGATTGAGCGCTACGATGAGGCTTTCAAGAAACTGAATGTGGCTGTGCTTAACCATTATGATGCGGAGCACACGTCGTCGGGCCACCTGTATTTGGTGCGTCTGTTGGGCAAGACCCGTGAACAGACCAACAAGGTGATAGAACAGATGGCTGAGCGTGGCATTGCTACGAACGTACACTACAAGCCACTGCCTATGATGACGGCTTATAAGAAGTTGGGCTTCGACATCAAGGACTTCCCTAATGCCTATCATCAGTTTGAGAATGAAATCACACTGCCTCTGAATACGAAGATGACGGATGAGGACTTGGCGTATGTGATTGAAAACTTTGTGGATATCGTTTCTAAGTGATATTCGTTTTAAACATTAATCTCCATTAATTGCTCGTTAATCTGCCATTAATCTTTTATTCTGAAAGGCTTAATGGAGGATAAAGTCTGATTAATGGCAGATTAATGTTGACCTTTTAATGTTAACTTTAAATGAAGAGATTATTTGATATTGTAGCTTCGAGCTGTGGGCTTATTGTGTTAAGTCCGCTTTTTTTATTCCTTGCCATTTGGATAAAACTTGACTCAAAGGGGCCCGTGTTTTATCGTCAGGTGCGTGTGGGCAGACATAATAAGGACTTTCGCATATTTAAGTTTCGCTCCATGCGTGTCGGAGCTGACAAGGGTTCGCTTGTGACGATTGGCGGGCGTGACCCGCGCGTGACTCGTTCGGGCTATTACATACGCAAGTATAAGTTTGACGAACTGCCACAGTTGATCAATGTGTTCTTGGGCGATATGAGCCTGGTAGGTCCTCGTCCTGAGGTGCGTCATTACGTGAATTACTGGACGCCAGAACAGATGCACGTGCTCGATGTGCGTCCCGGCATTACTGATCCCGCGAGCATCAAGTTTCGCAATGAGAATGAGCTTATGGAAAAGGCTGACGATCCTGAGGATTACTACATCCATGTGATCATGCAGGAGAAGATCAAGCTCTACTTGGAGTATGTGAGAGATGCGGGATTCTTCTATGACTTGAAGTTGATCTTCATGACGTTTAAAGTGATTGTGACCGAACGATGAGAAGCATTCTGCGCGCCGTTTGGCTGTTTTGCAAATATCTGTTTGTGCCCAGAAGAGCGAAGCGATTGCCTAATGATGATTGACATTTGAATGCATGCGATTAACGGGTTAACGGGGTAATAAGTTAACGGGTTAACAGGTAAGTTTGTCGAGTCCAATCGTTTCCTTATGTAGCGAACAAGTAGTCTAAGGCATATTTACTTGTTAACTTGTCAACTTGTTACCCGTTAACCAAGAATTCTTTAGACGGATTGTATTGTATATGAACCAAATCCATCTATACGATTATCAGCTTGATATGAAGCGACGGATTGAAGCGGCTTTTGAGAAGCATCAATCCGTGATGGTGCAGATGCCCACGGGTACGGGAAAGACGTATCTGCTGACGGCTTGTGTCTGTGATTGGCTTGAAAGGTGTGGGGGAGAAGTGTGGATCGTGGCACACCGGAGGGAACTTGTGGAGCAGATACGTCACACCATCGACAAGGGACTGACGCTGATCGGAGAGCAGCAAACGGCACAGTACCGAACGCAGCTAAGCGTGGTCTCCATACAGTGGCTGGCACGCCACTATCGTGAGATACAGACAGCGCCGGGACTGATCGTGATAGACGAGGCACATCATGCTTTGGCCAAGACCTATGCAGAGGTGATGATGACATTCCCGCAGGCAAAGAAACTTGGCGTGACGGCAACGCCTTGTCGGCTCAGTAAGCATGGATTCGTGGATCTCTTTGAAGTGATGCTTGCATCAAGACCTATTTCAGATTTTATACGAGAGGGCTATCTGTCAGACTTCGACTACGTTTCGCTCAATCCGACGAGTGAGGATCAGAGGAAGATCAATGGCCTCGAGAAACGTGCTGCTGATGGCGATTACAGCACGGCGGAGATGCAGCGCGTGCTCGATACGAAGCCGTCTATCAGCAGGCTGTATGAGTCGGTCAGCGCATTTGCCAATGGCAAGAAAGGAATAGTCTATGCGATCAACATAGCACATGCAGAGCATATCGCCGCGTATTATAGAGCACATGGCATGAGGGCTATAGCCATCAGTTCGAAGACACCTGCTGCGGAGCGGGCATGCATTGTGGAACGTTTCAGACGAACCTCTGCGGCACACGATGGCGCATCGCAGAAAGCACAGGAGAACAGACTTGGAAGAGAAGAAGACTTGGATGTGCTTGTCAACGTAGATCTCTTTGGCGAGGGTTTCGATTGTCCAGACGTAGAGTTCGTACAGATGGCACGGCCTACGCTTTCGCTGGCCAAATACTTGCAGATGGTGGGACGCGGACTGCGCAAGGCGCGGGGCAAGGCGTATTGCACGATACTGGATAATGTGGGGCTTTATCGTTTGTTTGGATTGCCCAGCGAGGAGCGCGATTGGGAGTCTATGTTCTTGGGAACTCAGCAAGGAATGGGTAGGGCAGATGCAGCCAGGGACTGGGCTTTGCGGTTGAGCAGCTATTCGGAACCATCTCAGCGGAGGAAACGCCCGACAGTGCGTACACCCGAGATGGTGGTCATCATGAAGCATGATACCCCGCGCATAGCAGAGCAGGTAGCTATTCTGCTCACGGAGTTTGGTAAAACGCAGAATTTCAAGTACGAGAAGCATGGACTGCTTGGCGAACATACTTATGTAAGGACGGGCGAAAGCCCGCGAGTATACCATCTGCTTGAAGAACAGCGCTTGGGCTGGCAACTCATGTATGATCTGCAAGCGAGCAATCGCAGATATTATGCGCTGAATGTGGCGGATGGAAGAATGCAGTACGTGGGGAGAGTCACTGTGTGGAATGAACGAGACGAACGGGCTGCCGAGAGCGCTTATGTGGTTAAGCAGGTTTCAGCGCATGAATATGCAGTCTGCACCTCGGCAGGCAAGGTCATGCTGAAGGGACTTGCGAGGGCTATCGTGGCAGACGACAACTTGGCTCAAGTGGCTTTTCATGGAGAAAGTAGAAGCGTGTGGCTCAACCTTTATACGCTGCAGGAGTTTGACGTGCGCCCCATCATCGTGCATCGTTCGGGGCAGGATTATCTCAGAGTGGCAGACCGACTCTATGCCTATAAGAACAAGGCGCTTGCGGGCATCCCCATAAGCGGTCAAGCACTTCTGTATCATGCTAATGCTTTGGACCATGCAGAGCGAATATTGCCAGAGGGAGTGGCGAAGCTGCGTTCTCGGAAGAGGATTGATAGAGAACTTCCTTGGATCGATCTGATCAACGGCATTCGCTTTGCCAAGCAACCTTGGGTGGAACGACACGGCTTCTTAGAGTTTAGCACGATTGATGGCAGAAGGCTCTATCCGAGGGTGAGCACCGATAGGATGGATGATGAGAGCTTTGTCTTGCCTGAGGCATTGGCGCATGGGGTAGATGGAGGATTGCGCTTTCGCAATTTCTATATTCCTCAGTCAGACGAACCACGACTATACGAAATTAAGGACAAGATGGACGATAGCTCACTGTTCGAAGATGAGAATCATGCTTACTATGTCAAGAGAGGGCTCAGCCCTGTGCTTACTGCTACTACGCTTGAGGATTGGAAGAACGAGAAGAATCGATGGACGCAGATGGTCGATGACTTTGAACGACGAGCAGAGGAACGGCAGAGAAGGGGCCTCTATAAGCACCCGTTGCCTGCGAGGGTGAACGAGGGGTACAGACTGACAGACTATCACGAACCATCGGGGGTACGTATCGTGCGAAGCGGCGACGCTCTCGTAGCAAGCGTCCTCGACCGAGCGTGGGGCAAATGGACGCGAATGGGGAACTATGAATATGTTTCGAAACAAGCTTATGGCATACGGGTGGTAAAGCGTAGAGGGGGTAAGTATTTGCTACGCACTCAGTATTTCGTACCTTTCAGCGCAGACGACGATCCGAGCTACGACTTTGCAGAGTTGCTTGATGAGGCTTACCTTCATCTTGTGGAGGGCGGAAGGGAATATTACGTTGACTTGGAAAGCCGGATGTGCTTTCGCAAGATTCCCGAATTGGTAAGAATCGGCCCCGTAGTTTTCCAGAAAGATGGGGATATGTATTTCCCCTTAAGCTGCAGCCTAAATACGAATAGGGCTTTTCGGCGCGGCGAAATCGTTGGCGGGGAAGATATCTGCTTTATAGGTAAGGACGTGGTTGTCGTTAAGGGATGTGATTCGGCATTCGATATTCTCCGACGCTATACGGATGGTCGGCGATACGTTGTGAGCCGGGGTGACGAAAGCTCAGCCACGCAGTATGAATTGTATTATGATGGAGTGAACCCTGTGGAATTGAAAGCAAGAAAGGTGCGACTGTGCCAATGAGAGCACTTAGCCCGTATGCGCGGGATTGAAGGCTTAAGCGAGTTTCCGTTTCGCTTAAGCTTTTTTGTGTCAGTATACCCGCAGGCGGAGTTATAGGCTGATGGGTTAACGAGTAAGCATACTCCTGTTTATTGCTGTCCGCTAAACCACTAAAATGCAACCTTTTCTGCCTTGAAACATCATCGCTGCATGAACGTCTAATCGTTCGCAAATAGGCTTTTAGACGTCTGCAAACAGTCATCCTGCCGTTCACAAATGCCCATCCTTCCATCGTTCACCGCTCGGTGGCAGCATTGCCGCCGCCCGGTGGCAGCATTGCCACCGCCCGGTGGCAGCACTACCACCGCCCGGTGAACGATGGAAGAACTACCAAAACGGGACAGAAAAAACCTCGTTTAGCCTTGATAATAAGTGCTATCCAGTAAAACTTTGCAAGCAAGATAAATAGGGACTGATTCTTCTCACCAAGAATCAACCCTTTGGATTATTATGCATAAGATAGGCTGCATCTGCTTTCAGCAATCATCCTCTTGGGTCTCTCCTTGCTTATAGGCATAAAAAAGAACCGCTAACAACCAACAGAAAGTGTTGATTGTTAGCGGTTCTTTATCTTCGTCGGGGCGACGGGATTCGAACCCACGACCCCCTGCTCCCAAAGCAGGTGCGCTAACCGGACTGCGCTACGCCCCGAAGATTGTAAAGCAAGATTTGCTTTCAAAAGCGGTGCAAAGGTAATAATTCTTTTGAAAAGGGCAAAATATTAGAAGCAAAATGTTGATTAGGAATGCAAAATGTTAATCGTTTCGGATGATATTTGAGTCTGCCTCTGAACTGAATATAAAAGTTTTCGCACTTTCCTTTTGCACTTCGCTTGTCATGAAGTAACTTTGCAGTGAAATGGCTAAGTGCCACTCCGAATATAGAATATGTTCAAGACAAGAAAGAGAAATTGGTATGTCCCCAAAGGACAAGAGCCAACAGAATTTGATAAACGCATTCTGAGCTATCAGAACAGAGGCGAACTCGTACCTACACGTAAACTTATCAAGACGCCCGAACAGATAGAAGGCATAAAGCGCTCATGTGAAGTCAACACTGGCGTGCTCGACCTCGTAGAGACCGAGATCCATGCAGGCATGAGTACAGCTGAAATTGATAAGTTGGTATACGATTTCACCATTGCTCACGGAGCAATCCCCGCTCCGCTCAATTATGAGGGATTCCCCAAGAGTGTGTGCACCAGCATCAATGAGGTAGTATGTCATGGCATACCCTCTGAATATGAGATATTGGAGGAAGGCGACATCATCAACGTCGACGTAAGCACTATTCTTGACGGATATTATAGCGATGCTTCGCGCATGTTTATTATCGGTCAGACTACTCCTGAAAAGGAAAAACTTGTACGTGTCACCAAGGAATGCTTAGAGATTGGTGCAGAAGCTGCCAAGCCTTGGGGCTTCGTGGGCGACATAGGCAAGGCTATCGAGAAGCATGCTCGCAAGAACGGATTCAGCGTAGTACGCGATTTGTGCGGACACGGCGTCGGACTGGAATTTCACGAAGAGCCTGAAGTAGACCACTACAACACGCATCGCCATGGCATGTTGCTCGTACCAGGCATGGTATTTACCATTGAGCCGATGATTAATATGGGCGATTGGCACGTATTCATCGATGAAGAAGATGGTTGGACCGTAGTGACCGAAGACGAGCTACCTTCTGCTCAATGGGAGCACACCTTCTTGATGACAGAGAACGGACTTGAAATCCTTACCCACTGATTCCCAATCATTCATATATACAATGAACACTCGTTCCGAACAACATACAGCCACACAACCAGCGAAGGCATGCATCTTGGCCATAGAGTCGAGTTGCGATGACACTTCTGCTGCCGTGCTACGCGACGGATTCTTGCTAAGCAATGTCACAGCGAGCCAAGCTGTGCACAAGGCCTACGGAGGTGTTGTGCCCGAGCTTGCATCAAGAGCACACCAGCAAAATATCGTACCTGTGGTAGACCAAGCGCTGAAGCAAGCTGGCGTAACGAAAGAAGAGCTATCTGCCGTAGCCGTCACATTAGGCCCCGGCCTTATGGGTTCACTCCTTGTAGGTGTTTCCTTCGCCAAAGGATTGGCCACCGCACTCAGTGTGCCCTTAATCGAGGCCAACCACTTACAAGGACACATCCTGGCTCACTTCATTCAGACACACGATGATGAACATAAAGTGCCGCCTTACCCCTTCCTCTGTCTGCTTGTGAGCGGTGGTAATTCACAGATTGTCAAGGTGAATGCCTACAACGATTTGGAGATTCTCGGTCAGACCATTGACGATGCTGCAGGCGAAGCCATGGACAAATGCTCTAAGGTGATGGGATTCGGCTACCCTGGCGGTCCTATCATCGACAAGCTTGCTCGTCAAGGCGATGCACATGCATACAACTTTGCCAAGCCCAACATCGCAGGTTTAGACTATAGTTTCTCTGGACTCAAGACCTCATTCCTCTACTTCCTGCGCGACCAAGTCAAGACAGACCCTGACTTCGTTGAGCATCACAAGGAAGACCTCGCTGCCTCACTTGAGCGCACCATCGTGGAGATTCTGATGAAGAAACTCGACTTAGCAGTGAAGCAGACAGGCATCAAGCACGTTGCCCTCTCTGGAGGTGTATCGGCCAATACGGGCTTGCGCAATGCATTTAAGGAACGTGCCGAAAAGCGTGGTTGGGACATCTATATTCCCCGTTTCTCTTACACCACTGACAATGCTGCAATGATAGCCATTACGGGCTATTTCAAATATCTCGACAAAGACTTCTGCCCTATAGACAAGCCTGCCTATTCGCGCACTGTGCTTTAAGGCGGAGAATATACTGGAAAATAATTGATAATGTAGGAATATAGCACATGAGTACGTCCTTTATCAGGCATAAGGGTATTACCACTTATTCATTATGGCGTACACTCTATCAGCTATAATGCCTCACTCTTAATACTTAGAACAAATACGAATCATATGGATTTAGATCTGAAACTTGTAAGCAAAGAGATCAATGAAATCATGTGGCGCGAGAGCAAGACCCTCGCTACTGCAGAGAGTTGCACTGCTGGCCGCATTGCCAGCGTGATTACCGCCGTACCGGGCAGTTCGAACTACTACAAAGGTGGCCTCGTATGCTATGCCGATGAGGTAAAGGAAAATCTTCTCGGTGTTGATCCCAAAGTGATAGAAGAGCAGACTCCCGTCTGCGAAGACGTGGTACGTCAAATGGTAATTGGTGCCAACAAGTTATTCAATACTGACTACGCAGTAGCTATCAGCGGCTACGCTGGTCCTGGCGGTCCTGATGGCGGAAAGAGCGGCGTGATTGTAGGCACTATCTGGATTGCTGTAGGCAACGCCGATAAGATTGTCACTCGCATGATAGAAGAGGACAATGGTCGCGACAAGAACCTTGCCTCTGCCACCTCTGCTGCCATGCACATGCTTCTCGACTACATCAAGGGCGAAGAGTCCACAGAGGAAGCTACTGAAGCTTAAGTTGTCAGTAAAGTGCAAAACTGAAAAGTCACAACTCCACAAGAGATAGATACCTTGAATTGCTGAATAATACGACGCAAGGAAGATAATACAATAATCCCCACAGGCTTTGCGGCCTGTGGGGATTATTGTATTGCGTCTTTTCATCGTAGACAAACATAAACGCTTCTTTATACTCTTGGGATGGGAATCCTCATTAGAGGGTAATGGACTTAAAGCCCCCCCACCTTGCGTATGTTGACTTTACGCTTGTGCTTACTTCACGATGAGCTTTCTTGATAATGTTTGTCCTGTTGTGGCTACGCTAAATACGTATACGCCGGGAGCTAAGCCCATCTCCTTGAAGGAGAATGTATGCTCTTCACCTCGGCGCGGTGACTGCAAGAGGGCGTTGCGAATGATCTGACCATTGGCGGCTATAATCTGGATGCGAGCATACGATTCGTCGTCGTTGAAGAAGAGCTTCCAGCAATCCGTGTCGTGCTTCATAGTGATGGGAGCATTGCTGTTCATTGTCTCGTTGATGCCGTCCTGCTTCATGCGGATGGCTTCCTTGAGTCCTTCGTAGGCATCGATCTTGCCGTAGCCCCAAGTGGCGTCCCAATTGCCTTGTTCGCCTGAGGTGAGGTTGTCGCGGCGTGAAGTCTTTTGCAGAATGCTTACCACATCGGCTGGTGAGAGTTCGGGATTGGCTTCAAGCCAAAGGGCTACGGTACCGGTCACTACGGGTGAAGCCATAGACGTACCGCTCATGATGCCATAATAGCACGTGGCGTTGTCGATGGTCAAGCGCTGAACGAGGCTTGCATCTCCCGTGCTGAAGCCCTTGTATTTCTTGCTGTAGGCGGAGATGATAGCACCGCCAGGAGCTGCTACAGTGGGCTTCGGCAGGCTGTTGAGCTGTGGCCCTTTGCTTGAGAACGAACTAATGCCTCCCTCAGCTCCGATGCTGTAAGAATAGCTGCTTCCGTTGAGCGAAGTGAATGAAGTGCGCTCGTTGTATGACGCTACAGCTATGGCGCTTGGCGCGGAGGGACCGCCTTCGCCCACCATGTATTTGTCATCGCCCGCCGTGGTGGTGAAGCGTTGGCTTGTGCCGTTTTCGCTTATGCTGAATGTAGCTCTTTCGATAGAGCAAGGATAGCTGTCTTGATCTACCCATGCATGATAGGTGGCGCCAGCCTTACCCTTTATTTCTAATAAGAGTTTGGCATTGGATGCCGAAGATGAAATGCCCAGGGTAGTGAGCAGTTCGGGAAGGTAGCCTGCTATCTCTACACACTGTCGTTTGCTGTAAGAGTCGATGGAGTTGCTCACTCCCCATTTGCTTGCTTGCAGTGCAGAGGGGCGATAGATCTTACCGCTACGGTAGACAACAGGAGTAACGGTTAAATCCTTTTGGCCCGAAGCATCGTTTGCCCAGATTTGTGCCAACACGGCTTGATTGGTATTGCTGATTCCATCGGGTACAATATATATATAGGAAGTCTCGTCGTCTTGTGTAAAGGTATGGGTGAAGTGAGCTTTGTCGCCACCATTATTACCCATTGCTCCTACAAGGATGGCACCTTTACCCGCCAATGATTCCAAGTGCTGATCAAGTTCGCTACTACCATCATGCGGGCCCAAGGTGGCTCCGAAACTCATGTTGAGCACCCAAGGCTTTCCCTGTGACTCTGCATACTGCTTGATGGCCGATGCCTGAAGCATCACGCTGCTCACATCGAGGTTGGACATCATGGGCAGGATCTCGGCTCCTGTGGCTATGCCGTAATAGTTAGTGCCTTCTACGTGGCTACCTGCGGCAATGTTGGTCACGTGAGTGGCATGTCCGCCATCGTCGTTAGGATCGGCAGCGGGAGCGGTAGCTGTAAGTGTGCCTTTCGTATCGTACGCACCATACATCTTGCATCGTCCGCTGAATGCGGGATGGCTAAAGTCGAATCCGGCATCAATCACACCCACGATTACCCCCTTGCCGGTATAAGGCGTGTCGAGTCCGTCGCCCGCTGTAACCTTGGTCGCACCGATATCGGTACGAACCTTGTCCATAAATGTGTGGAGCTGACGCGGAGCATTGACGTAAAGCACGCCATCGTGAGCGGCGAGCGTGGGGATAAACTGGTAGGGGATGGATGTGACAACCAGTTGGTCGCTTGCTGTCTCAGCTTCGTAGCCTTCATTCTGCAAGTATTCTGCTATGCTTTGTGCTGAGCCTACTGCAGTAGTCACGCTGATGCGCACCATGCCTTTGGGTGAGTTCTTCATTGCTCGTCTGAGGTTGAGCTGAGTGGGGGCGGATGAAGGACTCTGTATGAGGGCATCGAGTGAGGGGCTCCATTTGCGCCCTGTGTCGTATACCTTAATTTCTTGTGCTGAAGCTGTCAATGCTATGAATGTGGCAACTCCTGCGAGAAATGTCTTCTTATTCATTGTCGTTTTGGCTGATAATAAGTCTGTTTTACGCGTTGGCGGAATTTGTCAACTTGTTTACCCGTTAACCAAGAATTCCGCCAACGGGTGTCTGTTTTGTATGAATTATGTGCGGCAAAGTTACGCATTTCTTGTCATTGTGAGGTTTTAATAGCTCTGAAAATACAGAATGTCATGCAGTAAGTATAATCATGTAAGCCCTCTCATGCAATGTTGCGTAGCAATCTTTTGCCTATTTGTCTTTATCTTTCTCCTCGGGCGAGAGTATGTTGCGGAGCACGAGCAGTGCACTCTCTACGGTGGGCACGTCGTTGATTGTCATGCGGCGGTGGCCACGTTGCTCGTCGAGTTTGCAGCGATGATAAGAGTTTGTAGCGAAGTTGATCACCCGTTCAAACGTGTCGCTCTGATAGTAAGCGCTGTCGGGATTGGACACGAAGTAGAGCGTCATGCGTCGTCCTTTCAGCGTAAGACATTCGGCACCAAGTTTTCTGCCCAAGGCTCGTAGTGGAACGATGCGTAAGAGCTCTTCTCCTTCAGGTGGAAGTGCACCGAAGCGGTCCTCCATGCGCTGACGGAAGGCAGCAATCTGCTCGTCCGACGATAGAGAGTCGAGCTCTCGATAGAGCAACATGCGCTCGGTGGCTCCAGGTACGTAGCTTTCGGGGAAGTAGGCATGGAGATCGCACTCTATGGTGCAATCGTCGACAAACTTCTCGCCGCCCAGGTGGCCCGTCTTCTTGAGTTCCTCGGCATAGAGGTCGGCAAACTCGTCGTTCTTGAGTTCGGTCACGGCTTCTGCCAAAATCTTTTGGTAAGTCTCATATCCGAGGTCGGCTATGAATCCACTCTGCTCAGCTCCCAAGAGGTTGCCAGCGCCGCGGATATCGAGATCTTGCATAGCGATGTGAATGCCCGAACCGAGGTCGGAGAAGTTTTCGATAGCTTCCAATCTCCTGCGCGACTCGTCGGGCAGAAGAGCCAGTGGAGGTGCTATAAGATAGCAGAAAGCTTTGCGCGAGCCACGTCCCACGCGTCCGCGCATCTGGTGTAGGTCAGAGAGTCCGAAGTGGTGGGCAGCATCGATGATGATCGTGTTGGCATTGGGCACGTCGATGCCATTCTCTACGATGGTGGTAGAGATTAGCACGTCGTAGTCATAGTTGACAAACCCCATCACCACCTTCTCGAGCTGATCGGGGGGCATCTGTCCATGACCGATGGCAATGCGAGCATCGGGCACGTACTTATGAACCAAATTCTGCAGATTGGTCAGTGCTGCCACGCGGTTGGTCACAATATATACTTGTCCGTTTCGGCTCATCTCGAAGTTGATGGCATCGGCTATCACTTCGTGGCTGAAGGTGTGAATCTCTGTCTGGATGGGTCGACGGTTGGGTGGGGGTGTCTGTATGACGCTGAAGTCGCGTGCACCCATGAGTGAGAACTGCAGTGTGCGTGGTATCGGTGTGGCCGACATGGTGAGCGTATCCACATTGACCTTAAGCTGACGCAGTTTCTCCTTTACGGCTACACCAAACTTCTGCTCCTCGTCTATAATAAGGAGCCCGAGGTCGTGCCACTTCACGCTTTTGCCTATGAGCTTGTGTGTACCCACCAGAATGTTGATCTTGCCCGCTTCAAGATCCTTGAGCAGAGCCTTGGTCTGTGCTGTAGAACGAGCACGGGTGAGATAGTCCACTCTGACGGGGAAATCCTTTAGTCGCGAAGCAAACGTCTTATAGTGCTGCAAGGCAAGCACGGTGGTGGGCACGAGCACAGCCACTTGCTTATTGTCGGCAGCAGCCTTCATAGCCGCACGGATGGCAATCTCTGTCTTGCCAAATCCTACGTCGCCACATACCAGTCGGTCCATAGGTCGAGCACTCTCCATGTCGTGTTTCACCTCTTGCGTTACGCGGAGCTGATCGGGCGTATCTTCGTAGGCAAAGCCCGCCTCGAGTTCGTGCTGCATGAAAGAGTCGGGGCTGAATGCAAAGCCCTTCTCCTCCTTGCGCTGCGAATAGAGCTTGATGAGGTCGCGAGCAATGTCCTTGATCTTCTTCTTAGTGCGCTCCTTGAGTTTCTCCCATGCTCCAGTACCCAGGTTGCTGATGCGTGGAGGTTCACCTTCTTTGCCCTTGTATTTTGATACTTTATGTAGAGAATGGATCGACACGTATACGGCATCATCGTTCTTATACGTGAGCTTAATCATCTCTTGCATCTCGCCGTCCGAACCTGGCATTCTCACCAATCCTGCAAAGCGTCCTACGCCGTGATCGATGTGTACCACGTAGTCGCCGGGCTCAAACTGCATCAACTCTTTCAGCGAGAGTGCCATCTTGGCATCGCGAGCATGGTCGCTCTTGAGGTTGTACTTATGGAAGCGGTCGAATATCTGATGGTCGGTGAAGCAGCAGAGCTTCAAGTCAGCGTCGACAAACCCGCCGTGAAGCGTCTTCTCTACGGGCGAGAATAGCGGATAGTCAGTGCCCATCTCTTCGAAGATGCTCTGCAGTCGGTCCGTTTGCTTCAAGCTGTCGGCCAGGATGTATACGTCGTAGCCGTCGGCCCGATACTGTCCGAGGTTTTGACGGAGCAATTCAAAGTTCTTGTGATAGAGCGGCTGTGGCTGTACGCAGAATTGGATTTCGGCAGAAGCCTTCCCTAAAGGTTGGGCACCGATGTTGATGCGTTGAAGTGAAGCTACACCGCGTAGGAAGGCTTCTCCCGTGATGAGCAACGACTCGCGCTGCAGACGCTCTTTCTGCTCAGCCTCTTCCATCTCAGAAGTAGCTTCACGCTCCTGCAAAGCTTGCCGCGCGAAGCCCTCTTGGTAAATGCGCTCTATGGCGTCGTGAATGAAGCTGAGGTCTTTCACTACAAGCACGGTGTCGGCTGGCAAATAGTCCGTAAATGGCACCAGTGCACCGCTGCTTTCGCTCTCCGTATCGGGCACGATGCTCACTTCTTCCTTTCGGTCCTTCGAGAGCTGCGTCTGCACCTCAAAGGTGCGGATGCTGTCTACTTCATCGCCGAAGAAGTCGATGCGGAAGGGATATTCAGAAGCGTAGGAGTAGACGTCGAGAATGGAACCGCGCACGGCAAATTCGCCAGGTTCGTACACGTAGTCTTTGCGTGTAAATCCGATATCGACCAAGCGCTTAGAGAGTTCTGTCAAATCGTACGTTCCCCCCTTGTGCACCACGAGAGTCTGTTCTTCCATCTTCTTGATGGGAGCCACACGCTCGGATAGTGCTGCTGGAAAGGATACGATGAATAGAGGCTCGCTCTTCTGCCGCTGAGTCGTAAGTCGGTTGAGCACATCGGTACGAAGTATCTCGTTGGCAGCATCGCGCTGTGCGTATTTCACTGCACGTCGGTAGGTGGAGGGATAGAATAGGGCTGTCTCTTCGCCAAGCATCTGCGTGAGGTCGTGGTAGAAATAGCCTGCTTCCTCCTCATCGTTGAGTATGAAAAGGAAAGGCCTCTTCGTAGGGTCCTTGCGTGCCGTAAGTGCAGCAAAAGCCACGGGGGCTGCCGATGCTTGTAGCCCCTGTAGATGTGTCAGAGCGGTAGCTCGGTCTGACAGTATATGTGCAAGTGCAGCCATTTTGGGATGGGCTGCGAACTTCTGTAGTAGTTCTGAAAGTTGCATAACGAATGCAAAGTTAGTAATTTACCTTATTCTCACCACCACGCGTTGGTGGAATTCTCGGTTGACGGGTTGACAAGTTAACAGGTGAACAAGTAAATAGGTCTTAGACTACTTGTTTCGTTAAAAACGAGAACGATTGGATTCGACAAACTTACCTGTTAACTTGTCAGCTCGTTTACCCGTTAACCGAGAATTCCGCCAATGGGTTAAACTTATAAATCCATAAACTCATAAACCCATAAACTTTTACTACCTTTGCAGGCTCAAACCAATAACACAATATATTTTTATTGTATGTCAAAATCACACACAACAGCACGTGCGCTCACGTTCAGCAGTTTCAACCGTAAGGGTTGGAGCCTGTTCGCTTGTCTGCATCGTGAGGTGAGAATCGGTGTGCTTGGCGTGGCCACTTTAGCAAGCGCCACTCCGCGCTTGATGGCTGCTTCGCTCCAGCAAGCACAAGGCTCCGATACAGCCCTTCATGCCGACACGCTGAGCTTAGGACAGGCCGACGTATCGGCTTCGCGTGCTCCCTTGGCTGCCGACGTGGCAGCCCGACAAGTGTTGACGCTGACGCACGACGACCTCGCTGCGGCGGGGGTGCGCACCATCAACGACGTTCTCAAACTCTCTGCAGGCGTAGATGTCCGGCAGCGCGGAGGGTTTGGTATTCAGACGGACATCAGCATCGACGGCGGAACGCACGACCAAATCTCCATTCTTCTCAATGGCGTGCTTCTCGTCAATCCACAGACAGGGCACAATGCTGCCGACTTTCCCGTAAACATTTCCGACATTGAGCGCATCGAGATCCTCGAGGGCGCTGCATCGCGCGTGATGGGAAGCCAAGCCTTTAGCGGAGCTATCAATGTGGTGACGCGTGGTGCTCACTCAGCCTCTCCGCTCGAAGCAATGGTCGAGGGCGGATCTTACGGCACGGTGAGAGGAGAAGCACGCACCGCATGGCGCATAGGGCAGGGATGGTCAGTCTCTGCCAGCGGAAGCGGTCAGCGATCGGATGGAGCGGTAAAGAATGGCTACTTTAAGGGTACGAAAGCCTACGGACAAGCGGCCTATAGTGGTTCGGACTTCAACTTCCAACTGCAAGCTGGTGCCACAGTCAACGATTTCGGAGCCAACACCTTCTACTCTGCAGCTTATCCCAATCAGTGGGAATCCACCCGCCGTTATCTCATCTCAGCACGTGCCGAGAGTAAAGGCCGAGTGCATCTTGTACCCCAAGTGTCGTGGGTGCGTAGCATCGACCACTTTCAGCTCATCCGCTCGTCGAGCACGGGTGAGAACTTCCACCGTGGCGACGTGTTTACCGCGGGTGTTAATGCTTGGACGCAGTGGGCATTGGGACGTACGGCTGTAGGAGCAGAACTTCGCGAGGAGGTGATCTATAGCACCAATCTTGGTCGCGAACTCGCAGCTGATCAGCAAGTAAGCATACACGGACAGGAAGGCCGTATGTACACCAAGAAGGACGATCGCACCAACCTCTCTTACTTCGTAGAGCACAACGTCGTGTGGCGTCAGTTCACCCTCTCAGCAGGTGTCATGGCAGAGCGCAACAATGCCATCGACTCTCGCTTCCGCTTCTATCCTGGCGTAGACCTCAGTTATCGTCCCGCTCGAGAATGGAAACTTTTTGCTTCGTGGAACCGTTCGCTGCGTCTTCCCTCATTCACAGATCTATGGTATAAAAGTCCTACGCAAGAGGGTAACGTTGGGCTCCGACCCGAGGAATGCTCTGCTTTCCGCTTCGGGGTGGACTATATGCAACCTATCGTCTCGCTTCGTTTCAAAGCCCGCTATCAGCGCGGCACGCACATGATAGACTGGGTGATGTTCTCGCCCGATGATATCTATCATGCCACTTCTTTTTCGCTCGACAATTATGGTCTTGGAGCTGATCTGCGCCTCTCGCTCAGTCAGTGGTGGGGCAAGCGCCAACCATTTGAGCGCTTCACGCTCTCGTATGCTTGGACCACACAACATCGCAGAGCAGGCGAGGATTATTTTAAGTCGAACTACGCCATGGAGTATCTGCGCCACAAACTCGTGCTTACACTCGACCATCGCATCGTTTCGCATCTATCAGCCAACTGGACGCTGAGGCTGCAACAGCGCGAAGGGGCATATCTTGTCTATCGCGACCTGAAGCCTACAGCCGATCTCCGTCCGTATGGCACGCATGCCTTGCTCGACTGCAAACTATCGTGGACTATGCCTCACTATTCGCTCTTTGCCGACTTTAGCAATCTGACCAACCATCCTTATTACGACTTGGCCAATGTACGTCAGCCAGGTTTCTTAGTGATGGCAGGCGTTAAAGTAACGCTTTAAGGACTCCTTGCTTAAAGCCTTACTGAAGCCAAGGCTTGAGTATACTTAGAAAATCCTTGCCCTTTATCATGTCATGTGATATGGGGTGAGGATTTTTCGTTTTATCGCATGGGTTAAGAAAGGACTCTATCTCATGTGTTGGACATACTGGTGGCTTGATGCCGACTGCTTGCTTCCTCGCGCGCGTGCGCACATCATTCGTTTTTTGCCCGTTTTACCTACATTGCTTGCACTGATATGTTTTAATGCTCTGATATTCATTGCGTTATAAAGTGTAAGAAAGCGGCTTTTGCCTACACTTTGTCTGCACTTTGCCTACACTTCACGCTTCTTCATCCCATTTCTTATACTTAGGGGAAAAGGCTCTTTCGCTCTCATTTTTCCCCCTCCTACAAGACAAAATTAGCCCTTATAAGAGATAAAATTAGCCCACGCAACAGAAAAAACGCTTATAAGGGAAAATCCAAACAGCAGGAGGGTAGGGAAGTGAAGGAAGAGTGCAAGGAAAGTGCAGGCAACTTGTATTAAATAAGAGCTGATAATCAAGCAAAACTCGCTCAAAAGTGCAGGAAGTGTATCTGTTGAGGCGAAAAATCCCTGTAATGCGTACGCGCGAGAGGCGCCTCCCGCGTCTGCAAAGTTAAGGCGGAGGTATGACATTGTTCTGTCATATGTAGCATGAAAAACAAGAAAATGATAAATTATTTAAGTCGTAATATACTGAAACTCAGACTGTATGAGTACATGACATGAATGTCAGTATAAAAAAATAAGAAAGAGATGAAACTTTTGGCACGCCCCTTGCATTATGTAGGTCGTACAGCGAAAGCAGTACAGACAATTAACTGAATAATAACAAATAAAACAACATACAATCATGGGAAAGATTATTGGTATTGACTTGGGTACAACTAATAGCTGTGTATCCGTATTCGAAGGTAACGAACCTACCGTTATTGCCAACAGCGAAGGCAAGCGCACTACTCCTTCAGTAGTGGCATTCGTTGAAGGCGGCGAACGCAAGGTGGGCGATCCTGCCAAGCGTCAGGCCGTAACCAACCCTCTTCGCACCATCTACTCTATCAAACGATTCATGGGCGAAAACTACGATCAGGTTCAGAAAGAAATCGCACGTATGCCTTACAAGGTGGTACGCGGCGAAAACAACACCGCTCGCGTTGAAGTGGACGGTCGTCAATATACTCCGCAGGAGATTTCAGCCATGATTCTTCAGAAGATGAAGAAGACTGCTGAAGACTACCTCGGACAGGAAGTAACAGAGGCTGTGATCACAGTGCCTGCTTACTTCTCAGACTCTCAGCGTCAGGCTACTAAGGAGGCTGGTCAGATTGCCGGCTTGGAAGTAAAGCGTATCGTCAATGAACCTACTGCTGCAGCCCTCGCTTATGGTATCGACAAGGCCAATAAGGATATGAAGATCGCAGTGTTCGACCTCGGTGGTGGTACATTTGATATCTCTATCCTTGAGTTTGGTGGTGGTGTGTTTGAAGTACTTTCTACCAATGGTGATACTCACCTGGGTGGTGATGACTTCGACCACGTGATCATCGACTGGTTGGTACAGGAATTCAAGAACGATGAAGGTGCTGACCTTACTACCGATCCTATGGCCATGCAACGCTTGAAGGAAGCTGCTGAGAAGGCTAAGATTGAACTTTCAAGTTCTACTACTACAGAGATCAACCTTCCTTACATCATGCCTGTAGGCGGTGTGCCTAAACACTTGGCTAAGACCCTCTCACGTGCTAAGTTTGAAGCCCTTGCTCACAACCTCATCGAGGCTTGTAAGGCTCCTTGCGAAGCAGCTCTGAAGGGTGCAGGTCTGACCACTGCCGACATTGACGAAGTGATCCTCGTAGGTGGTTCAACTCGTATCCCCGCCGTACAGCAACTCGTAGAGCAATTCTTCGGCAAAGCTCCTTCAAAGGGCGTTAACCCCGACGAAGTAGTAGCCGTAGGTGCTGCCATTCAGGGTGCCATCTTGAACAAGGAAAGCGGTGTGGGCGACATCGTATTGCTCGACGTTACTCCTCTGTCACTCGGTATTGAGACTCTCGGTGGCGTAATGACAAAGCTTATCGATGCCAACTCTACTATTCCTTGCAAGAAGAGCCAGGTATTCTCTACCGCTGAAGACAACCAGCCCGAAGTGACCATCCACGTGCTCCAGGGTGAGCGTCAGTTCGCTCGCGACAACAAGAGCATCGGTCGTTTCAACCTCGCCGGTATTGCTCCCGCCCGTCGTGGTGTACCTCAGATCGAAGTAACCTTCGATATCGATGCCAACGGTATCCTTAAGGTATCTGCTAAAGATAAAGCTACAGGTAAGGAACAAGCCATCCGTATCGAAGCTTCAAGCGGCTTGACCGAAGACGAAATCAATCGTATGAAGGCCGAGGCTCAGGCAAACGCAGAAGCTGATAAGAAGGAACGTGAACGCGTAGACAAGATCAACGAGGCAGACTCTATGATCTTCCAGACCGAGAACCAGCTCAAGGAACTTGGCGATAAGATCCCCGCAGACAAGAAGGCTCCTATCGAAGCAGCCCTCAACAAGTTGAAGGAAGCTCACAAGTCACAAGACATTGCCGCCATCGACGCAGCCAAGGCCGAGCTCAACGCCGCCTTCCAAGCAGCCAGTGCCGACATGTACAGCCAAGCCGGTGCTCAGCCTGGTGCAGGTGCTCAGGCAGGCGCAGGCGCTCAGCAGGCCTCTTCATCCGACAACAAGGGCAACGACGACATTCAGGATGCCGACTTCGAGGAGGTGAAGTAATCTAAGTGCTTAAGTTGCCTCTCAAAAAAGAGGAACTATTAGATTAGCATAAATAAAAGCACACAACTGATTAGAGGACATGAATCAGTTGTGTGCTTTTTGTGTATCCAAACTAGTTGGCGTGTGATTGAGGATGATAACTTGTGGGGGCTATTCTAACGGAGTGTTCTTAATGCTTGATCAGTTGGCTCTTCAATTGAGCAAAGACTGTGGCTACTTCCTCATTGGTCGCGGATGTCTTGCTTCCAAATGCTTTCATCTTCTTGATGGCGTTAGATGAAGAGCCTGTGTATTTCGTGTAAGCTACTGTAATGTATGTTGTGTATGAGATTACTTCAGGCTTTACGATAACCACCATTTTCTTTAATGGGTCAATCATGCCAATATAGTTATTATCTTCATTAATAGTGACAGGCCAATATCTTTCCAAGAGAAATGTACTTAAGTCGCTAGAGTAGGTAGATCTGACAATTAACATAGACATTTCTAACTTATTGTTTTCGAAACCATACCCATACATATAGACCTTTCCTTTACCCTGATACCCAAGGGTCGTAGACTTGTCTGAAGTCAGTGTGTAGCTCGACATGGCACTCTTTACTGTACTCTTAGAAGCTCCAAAAGAGAGGTAAGGTTCTGTGAAATCAAATCTTGTGGCTTTCACAGTAACCTTGATAGTGCCGGCGCTTCCAGTAATTGTGGTCGAGCCAGCGCATTCTGCAGTAATTGTGCGGTCTTTAACGCTTGCGACCAAGGAATTGGCTGATTTCCAGTCCTTGCCCGAACCAATGTTGTGAGTCTCGCCGACTTTTAGTGTCAGGCTGCTTTCTATCGGATCGTCTTTGTCGTCACCGCACGAAGTGCATAAGGTAAGTGTAAGACCTAACAACATCATGAAGCATGTTGTCAACGTAAGTAAATGTTTAGATTTTGAAACCATTGTAGTAAGTGTTAAGTTTAAATTTGTAATGCTTTATCTTCGGAATCTATCCCTTAATCACTGCCACGGGCAGCAAGCGAGTCTTAACCCTCACGAGGTCTGCCTCGTTGCGAATAACCGTTTCGATGTCCTTGTATGCGCCCGAGGCCTCTTGCATATCGTTTTGGCAACGGATGGCGTGAACTATGCCCTGTGCTTCCAATCGCTCTATCTCCTCGTTCATGTTGAGGCTGCGGATGGCTGCCGTTCTCGACATCAAACGACCTGCACCATGAGAACATGAGCAGAACGAATATTTATTGCCCAGACCCTCTACGATATACGACGCCGTCCCTTGTGAACCAGGAATAATGCCCGTGATACCTTTGCGAGCCAGCGTGGCGCCTTTGCGATGAATGATTACGTTCTTGCCAAAGTGTTTCTCCCAAGCAGCGTAGTTGTGCGCAATGTTGATCATGGGCTCGAATTTGATGCCCGGCAATGCGTCGGCCAGGACCTCTTCGATGCGCATCATCATCAAGTGGCGATTGCACAGAGCAAAGTCAACGCAGTATTGCATCTCTGCCCAGTAGTCGGAAAACTCCTGTGTGCGAAGGGGGAGGAAGGGCAGACCAATGCTTGGCGATACGTTGGAGTACCATCGCTCGTTGAGCATGGCAGCCTTCTTATTGTAGTAATCGCCCACCTGTTTGCCCAGATTGCGCGAGCCAGAGTGAATCATAATCCAGAGGTATCCATCCTCGTCTCTCTGCAGTTCTATGAAGTGATTACCTCCGCCCAAGGTGCCAATCTCTTTGAGTATAGACACTTGTCGGCGCTTGACAATCTCGAGTTTGTCGATATCGTGTCCTTGCGGAAGCAGACTCTCGTCTTGCGATTGCTTGTGGTGGTCCATGCCCACCGGAATGCGCTCGCGTATGCCTCGCATAATGCGCTTACGCAGCACCTCGGTGGTGATATTAGCCACCTTCCAATTAGTCTTAACGGCACACATACCGCAACCGATGTCTACGCCCACCGCGTTGGGTATGACAGCGTCCGTACATGCAAGCACACCACCGATAGGCATACCTTTCCCTGTATGTACGTCGGGCATAATGGCCAAGTGGTGAAAGAGAAAAGGAAGCGTTGTAAGATTCGCGATTTGTTCCATCGCCGAAGCCTCCACCCTGTCTGCCCATATCATGACGGAGCAGTCGTTGATCATTTTTATTTGCATATAGTTTTTAGGTATTTGTGAGGACAATCGCTGCTCATGGGAGTGAGAGGTGTAAGTTTTCCTCCCGAGTACCATGTCAAAGCGTTGTGGCCTCGAAGTGAATAAATGGGTGGTGCGTATAGCTCAGCGTGGGCAACCGAGCGTTTCCCGATTGCGAGTGCAAAGTAACGGGGCTAGTGCGCAGTGTTTCTGCGTATTAGAGAAGAATTTGATAAAAAACAACGGAAATATAGTCTTTTTTGCTTTCTGCGCAGAAACATTGCATAGAAAGCACTACATTTGTTCCTGTTAAACCTAAAACAATTAGAAACGATGCCTGCCAATAAGAATGCCTTGATACGCTATAAGACCATAGACAATTGCCTTCGTAATCGTTATCGCCGTTGGACCATCGACGACTTGGTGGAGGCTTGTAGTGAAGCGCTTTACGACTGCGAGGGGATCCGCAAGGGTGTGAGCCTGCGTACTGTGCAAAACGATATTCAGCTGATGCGTTCCGACAAGTTAGGCTACAATGCCCCCATCGAGGTGTACGATCATAAATATTATAGGTATGCTGATGCCGACTATTCCATCACCAATATGCCCCTCTCGCAGAGTGACTATGAAGTGATGCAAGAGGCGGTCGACCTATTGCGCCAACTCGAGGATTTTGATCAGTTTGCTGAAGTGTCTGACGTGGTGAGCCGTTTGCAGGACAAACTCTCTATTACTCAGAAGCGCCGCAAACCCATCATTCACTTCGACAGTGTGCCCAATCTCCGAGGTCTTCGTCTGCTCAGCCCTCTGTACAACTATATAGCTCATCGTCAGACCCTCCGCATATGGTATCAGCCATTCTCCGCACGCGAACCTATGGCGTATACCATCTATCCTTACTTGCTCAAGGAGTTTCGTAATCGTTGGTTTCTCTTTGGTTCGAAGGCGAAGGATATGGTGCTCTATAATTTGGCGCTCGATCGCATACAGGCTATCGAGCCTTGTGATGAACCCTATCGTGAGAATCCCGACTTTGATGTCAGTCATTTCTTCGACGATGTAATAGGGGTCAGCAAGAATCTCCATGCTCAGCCGCGCGTTATCTCTTTTTGGGCAAATTCCGAACAGAGCCAATACATTAAGACAAAGCCACTTCATCCATCGCAGCGGCTCGTCAGCACCAATCCCGCTGACCATAGTTGCATCTTCAGTATTCGGGTGGTAATCAACTTCGAGTTGTATTCTGTGCTGATGAGTTATGGACCCGGCATCCGAGTCCTCTCTCCACGTATCGCGGTGGATTATATAAGAGGCAAACTTCTCGAAGCAACCGAACTATACGAGCACGGAACGAATGACTTCTTGCCTCGCTGATACTTTCGCTTCGCGTTTATTCTAACGTATAATGACCATTAATTGATCATTAATTTATTCATTAATTCTTTCTCTCCTAACAGATAATTAATGAATAAATTAATGATCAATTAATGGTCATTATATGTTTAAAATCCCGCGCAGCGGAATATTAGTGTCTGAAGAAACGCGCGCAGCGCGAAGCCCATTCAGCGTTTATCTGTCCTCACCCCCTCCGGCTTTGGCACAAACCCCAGAATTGCCACCAAGCAACTCATGATAGGACTGATAATATTGAAGAAGCAGAAGGGTAGGTATACCAGTGTGGGGATGCCGAGCACCGTGCTCTGCGTCATGCCACATGCCGTCCATGGCACCAGCACGGAAGTGACTGTGGCAGAGTCCTCCGTGGATCGACTGAGCAGTTCTGGTCGATAGCCACGCTCAGCATATTCATCGTGATAGATCGACACGTTCATGATGATCGAGAGGAATTGGTCGCCCATGATCAAGTTGAGCAGTACGCCCGAAGCCACAGTGGAGCACACCAATGAAGCCGTGCCCTTGATGCCTTTCAATATAATATGTGTAATGCTCCTCAGCATACCGCTCGCCACCATGCACGAACCAAAACACATGGCACAAAGAATGAGCCATACCGTGCTAAGCATGCCCACCATGCCTCGCGTAGCCACCAAGGAATTGATGGCTTCAAATCCTGTATCAATCTGCGTCTTCGAATAGCAAGTGAGCATTAATCCCTCAAAGATGCTTGTGGCATTTACTTGCTTTTCGCCCGCAATCTGCATCAGAGCCTCGGGCTGGAGCACAACAGCACAAACGCAAGCAGCGAGTGCAGACAGTAATAACGTGATGAGCGAAGGCATCTTTTTATAAATAAGAAATGCAGTGAAGAGCGGCACGAGCATCGTCCATAGCGAGATGTTGAAGCCCTTGCTCAGCCCTGTGAGGTACTGACTGATTTCTACCTCCTGTCCGTTGTAGAACAGTCCTATCACCAAGTAGAGCACCAAGGATATGACAATGCTCGGCACGGTGGTATAGAGCATATAGCGAATATGGCTGAACAAATCGGCGCCTGCCATCGACGAGGCAAGCACCGTAGTGTCGCTCATGGGCGACATCTTATCGCCAAAATAAGCTCCCGATATGATAGCACCAGCCGTGTAGGGTTGTGGTATGCCCAGAGCATCGCCTATACCCATAAGGGCTATACCGATGGTAGCAATTGTAGTCCACGAAGTACCCGTAATCACCGATATAAATGAGGAAATAATGCAAGCACAAGGCAGGAAGAGCCATGGCGACATCAGCTGCACGCCATAGTAGATCATCGTAGGCACCACTCCGCTCACCATCCATGTGGCGGACATCATGCCGATGAGTAGCAGTATGAGTATCGACACACCGGCGTCGCCCACCGTTTTTTTAATCATCTCTTCAAATACCGTCCATCGTGTCTTATATACCACCATCGACAGCGCCACACACACCGATGAGGCTACCATCAGTGCCACCTGTGATGCACCATTCAGCGCATCATCGGGAAACAATCGAAGTACCAGAGCTATCAGTGCTATCAGTACTGCCAATGGAAGTAGGCTAATCAGAGGGTGGGGGTGTAGAGTTTTTGTGTTCATAGTCATTTATACAGTAAGCCAATGCTTAGAGCGTATAGCTTTTCTTAAAAGTTGAGTGATCATTTGTTTTTGCGTCTGCGAAGGTAGCAATTACTCATGGATTTCTTCTAAGAAGCATGAGGAAAAGTGAACGATTCTAGTGCATCATATGTTCTTCACGAACTTATGCCCTAATATTTATGAGAAAATTTGTGGCAAATCCATGGTCATTCATGTTTAAATACCCCTTTTCACCAAGGAGCATTATGCCTATAAATTTTGGTATCAGGTAGTATTTTGACAAAATAAAATTTGGTATTAGGGCGTAAATCCGTGAAAAAGATTTTGGTATTATGTAGTAATTTGGCAAAATAAATTTTGGTAATAGAAGCATTCTATATAAATTTGTAGGCAAAAATAGATTATGGCAGAAGTAGTATTTAAACGTAAGATTTACTCCAAAATAAAAGAGTGGAAAGAAACATCCAAAGGCAAGACAGCCTTGCTTTTGGAAGGGGCTAGACGTATAGGAAAATCTACAATAGTGGAAGAGTTTGGTCAGAAGGAATATGCTTCCTACATTCTGATAGATTTTAATGAGGCTTCAAAGGAAATTAAAGGTCTATTCGACGATCTGATGGATATGGATTATATCTTTCTATATCTTCAAAATGTTTATAAGACCACCTTATATGAAAGAAAGTCTGTGATTATCTTTGATGAAGTACAGCAGTGCCCTAAGGCCCGTCAAGCTATCAAGTATTTGGTCAAAGATGGTCGATATGACTATATTGAGACAGGTTCTCTTATTAGCATTAGAAAGAATACAAAGGACATAAGCATTCCAAGTGAGGAATATCGGCTTGAAATGTTTCCAATGGATTATGAAGAGTTTCGTTGGGCCATGGGAGATAGCACTACGATGCCTTTAATGCGTAAATTCTTTGAAAAGAGAATGCCTTTGGGAGATGGTTTAAACCGTCAAAAGATGCGTGATCTGAGATTGTATATGCTGATAGGAGGAATGCCACAGGCTATCAATGCCTATTTAGATACAAACAATCTGCAGCAGGTAGATCTAGTGAAGCGGCAGATTATACAACTCTATGCTGATGATTTCAGGAAAATAGATCCTACTGGAAAGATTTCCAAGCTCTTTATGGCAATACCTTCTCAATTAAGTAGGAATCTGATGCGCTACCAGCCAACGCCTATCGTAGGCAGAATTGGAGCAGACAAAATAGATGAAATGATTCTATGTATGGAAGATAGTAAGACTGTCAATGTGGCTTATCATGCAGATGATCCTAATGTAGGAATGTCGCTGACTGCTGACTATGGAAAATACAAATTATATGTGGGTGATACAGGGTTGTTTGTGACACTCGCATTTTGGGATAAGGATTTCACAGAAAACATCATCTACCAGAAATTGCTCAACGATAAGCTATCTGCCAATCTGGGATATGTCTATGAAAACTTAATTGCGCAAATGCTTCGTGCATCTGGTAACAAGTTGTTTTACTATACATTTGCCAAGGATAAAACACATTCTTATGAAGTAGATTTCCTCCTATCGAGAGGTAACAAACTATGTCCTATTGAAGTAAAATCTTCAGGATATAAGACCCATGCTTCATTGGATGCATTTTGTGCCAAATACTCAGACAGAATAAGTCAGCCTTATCTCCTTTATACGAAAGATTTTCATAAAGATGGCAATGTGCAGTTAATACCTGTCTATATGACTCCATTGTTATAAAACGCTCAAAGGCGGATGCGCGGGGGCTTTCCCTTCTTGCGCATCCGCCTTTTCTCTTCACTATTTCTTTAGGCTCTTATATTTCACTACACGCTTTATGGGGTATTCTATATACCACAAGGTGATGCTATCGTCTTCAAATTCCGTTTCGTTCATATCCTCATCGTAGATTGTGTCTCTGCCGTAGAGTAGGATATCTTTTCCGTTGTCGTCGAGCAGATTGCCTTCCTCGTCGAAGCTGCCGTCGGGAATCACCCTCCACTCTTTTTTGGGGAATAGTTCGAGAAGCATCAGTGGTGCATCGGCATTTCGTCCATTACGCAGCAAAATGTATTTATAGTCGCGCAGCACGAAGGGGAAGCGCTCGTGGTTGAGCGAATACACGCCGTGGTCGTTCTTCTCGTCAAAGGGCACGGCAGGGTTGTGCTTCCAGTTGCCTTGCTCGTCTTTTTCGATAAAGAGCGATGCCACAGTCTCTTTCAGCCAACGAGTTTCTACAGCAGCCTCTTCGGCATTGGCATAAGTGGTGCCTTCTTTGCCAAATTGCGTGATGGGATTTCCCGCAAAAGTCAGTTTCAGCACCTCGTCGGGGTTGATGCCTTCGAGCATCTTAGTCAAGTCAATGGTCAGTTGCTTTCCCTTGCGGCGCTGGTCCAGGGCAAACATCACGGGGGCTAGGTCCTCTTGTGTGAGCAATACGGGCCAATAGAACGGCGCATTGTTCCAACCAATGTTGCCATCTTCGGTTTCCTCTTTATGTCCATTCTGGCGCAGCAGCATCAGTACGGGTTCGTGCAGTGCCCTTTCGCGTGCAGGCTTCAAGTCGGTGTGGCCATCTTCGGGCGAATCGATAAATCCGCCGTTAGCACGAATGCGTGTCATGTTACGGTCGGTCCGGACCATGGCGCGGAGTCTTCCATCCGACTTCTCGGTGCAGTATTCCAGCGCACAGAGCAGCTCTTTCATGTCGCTCTTGTGGTCGGTGTTGCCATACTTTTCGTCGTACACGTAGGTTGACTCTATCAGCGTCAGAATTTGTTGTGCCACGTCCTTGTCCATATTAAAGAACCCATCCGCATCAAGCTTCTGTCCGTTCATGCTTTCTTTCACAAGGCGGTCTAATTCAGCCATAGTCTTCTTTGTGGCCGTTTTGCTTCCTGTCCACATGCCCACGGGCAGAATGCGTTGTTGCTTTTTCAGCGTCAGAGCGTCCGACACTTTAATCTTCTGCATGGCACAAGGCTTGATGTTCTTGTCGTAGCCCACAAACACCGCGTTCAAGTCCGACTGGTCATTGCCCTGAATGAACCATTCACGCAATTGATTGTCGAGCTCGTTCATGCGTGATAGAACATGGTAGATGGCCGACGAAGTGTGGAACCTTGTTACAGCCATGTCCTCCTTTTTGCGGGCACCATACATACGGGCATGCTGCAGCACAGTGTCTTGTTGGAAGTTTTTGGGGTTTCTGCCGTAGAAGAAGCAGAGCATGTTTTTGATGGTGATGCCACGATCGAGAATATTGCCGCCAATGAATATGTTGGCAGTCGCTTCCAGTTGCAGTTCTCCCGATTCTTGATCAAGAAGATTTACCACCTCGTTGTCGGTGTTCACCACCTGTACGATATAATCGTTGTTGCCTAAGATTTCTCTCATCTCGTTGATTACGTCCTCTTTCTTAGGCACTTCCACCTTGATGATTTTCTGCTCACGTCCTTTTCTGTTTGATTCTGTAAAGTCCTCGTAAGCAGCGTTAATAGCTCTCCATATACGTTGGTCGGTCTGCTTTTTGTCAGCGAGAGCTTGTTTTGTGTCGTTGACAATGCGATTGGTCAGTTGCTTTTGCCATTCGTGGTACTTTCGGCTGAGTTCGGCATGAATCAGCGCGCTCGTTCTGTAGTTTCTCTCTTTATTTTCTCTTACTTGAATGCGGCGGATAGCTGTAGCCACGAAGTAGCTTACCAGAGCATAGGTAAAGTCGTATAGATTGGCCGACGATGTGGGGGAGTTTACATAACGTCTGTCTTCTTTTCCTAATACCGAAAGACACTTCTCGCTCACTTGGTGAAACAAATGGCTATACATGCTTTGCGAATCCTTGGAGTCTTCAAAATACTGTTTTCCACCGATGTAAGCATCGTGAACGGGAACGAGTTTGGTAAAGCGTGGACGAAATGGTTTTACCACATTGCCATTCAGGTTGAGTTCTCCATCGGGCTGAAGGTAAAGGCAGTAGGGAGTAGCAGTCACTTGCAAGTATCGACAATAAGAAGGAAGCTTCCTAAATTCATCAATCTGTTGGCTAATCACCGCCAGTTCTACTTCGCTCTTTTGCTCAATCGGGAATCCGTCAGCGTCCATTAAGGCTTGTCTGCGTACGGTTCGGTAATTGCGGCTGGCAAAGTCGGCCTCATCGTCAACAATGAGCACACGTTTGTCTTTCAGAAATGCTTGATTCGTCTTAAACATATCTATCAAGTGCTGCATATTTGTGCTCTCCTTTTTGCACACAAACACACACTTGTTGGTGTCCACCACGTTTTGTCGAAGTTTGCGCCACACTTTCATGATGTCTTCAATGTAGATAGTAGGCTGCTGATCAATGCTCCCCGTATCTTTAAAGTGTCTGAAGTCTTTACGTAGCCGCATCAAAGTCTGTAGCGCCAGCGGTTTCGTGCCTTTCGTCAGAATAATGGCAATGTCTATGCCGCGGTCGAACGACAGACCTATGATATCTTCAAAGGTGTCAGTCTTACCGCACTGTATTTTTCCAAGCAGCAGTCCGGGTTCGGCAGCTTGGGGGCCGTCTTCCAACAACAGGTCTACAGTTTCTTCTATACATCTTCTCTTTTCCTCTGGCATTTCGCCGTAGGGATAGTTGGCCACGAGCGTGCTGTAGATGGGTGTTTCGCTACGTTTCTTTTCATTCAATTTCAGCTGAGCTTTGAGCCGCTTCTGTTCAGCAAATATCTGTTCGGGAATCATCACTCCCATTGTGCGAAGCGTATTGATAGCCGCTTCGCATTGTTCTAATGTGTCGTAGTGGAAATCCATGGTTGAAATCTTTTGTTTGTTAGTGTTAGGGCTGGCTGGTGTGTTTATTCCATGGTAATTACCTTGCTGCTTTCTTCGCCAAACTGGCTTACCACGCGAATGCATATCTTGCGTCCTGGCTCATAGGGTATGGGTTCGCTCTTGAAGTCGTAGAGCGTGTCCCACAACTCGTCTTGCATCTCGAGACGCAGGGTGGTTTCAGCCTGCTTCTTTGTTTTGGCACTTTGTTTGGCCATCTTGTCAAGGCTCTTCTTCCATGGTTCGTATTCCTTTTTGTTGCCGCCGCAAAAGTGCATGCTCGTCACTATGAATGCTTGGGAGTTGTAGTTGTCGTCCATCTCCCAGTAGGCAATGTCGTCCACCGAGCGTGCCTTTACATCGTCCTTGATAGGGTCGTAAATGTCAAGGCCACGTATCTCGATGTGGCAATGCTCCCCGCCTTCATCGCGTATGAGGGCTATGTCGGGTTCGCCAATGGTGATGAATGAGCCAGCGCCGCGGTCTTTCTTTATCAACCCGTCTTGCATCAGGTCGTCGTGCATGCGCACTTTCGACACCGTAAAACTGCCCATGTTGTAGTCCTTCTCGTTGATGTTGTCTTCAAATGAGAAGCCCAGCAGTATCAGCCACGAGGCACCATCGTTCTGCCCCAAAGCGCGAAACTCCTGCAAGGCACGGTTGACAGCCACCTTGCTCACAGTGCCAAACTTTGGGCCTATCATGAAGTAGGCCAGTCGCTCCAATCCGTTGCCGTCCTTATACCACCCTTTGGCGTTGAGGTAGGGGTTAGGCACGGGCTCCATGCCGTGGAAAATGGCTTGCTGCGTTTTGTCGCCATTGCGCACGCCGCTCGTTTGCAAGTGGCTGAATATGCGTTCTTGAAAGAGTCTGTTCTCTTCTTCCTCATCGGGCGTGCGATCCAAGTCGTTGGGCGACGTCACGTTGTAGGCTTGCAGCGTCTCTACGGTGAATGGGCCGCTCACTCTGATGCGCTTCTTGTCCTCCTTGGGTTGGTCGTAGAGTATTTCTTCTGCGGGCGGCAGGTCATTAGCCAAACTCTTGAGTGTGATGTGTGGCACGGTCTTGTACTTGAAGCCTTGGCGAATGTTTTTTCCTTCTTCGTCGTAGAGCTCGTAGTAGGGGAATAGGGCTGTGGTTAATCGCTTCTTAGCTATGTTCAGTGCAATGCGGCTTGTGTCTATGGTGATCCATCTGCGTCCCCATTGCTCGGCCACGTAGGCGGTGGTGCCACTGCCACAGGTGGGGTCGAGTACAAGGTCACCGGGGTCGGTGGTCATGAGGATGCAGCGCTGGATGGGCTTGATAGCTGTTTGACAAACATATTGAATGTCGGTGGCACCAGAAGTATCATCCCAAAGATTATTGATTTCTTGAACAGGATAGTCATCATGAAAACGAACTAATCTTAGATTCTTTCCCATTGTTTCAACTCTGTTCTTACGAATTAGTTCCATCATTCCGTTGTATGTTGTCATCCAACTTTTTTTTGTAGAAGAATAAACTTTACCCTCAAATTTTACCTCATACATACATGAGGGTGTGTAACCAGCAGAGAATAATGTACCGAGACTATATATTTTTGAACCATGGGGTAATAGTTTGGTATTATTTTTCTCTTCAGCAGTCATCTTCCTGCGTGTACCATTAGGCAATTCTACGGATGTGTATAATGAACCTTGTCCAACTTCTTTATTTTCAAAAAGCTGGCGATATTTTATATGTTCTTTGTCTTTTGCATACCATATAATATAATCACAGATACCAGCAAGCCCTGAACTTCCTAACGGCGAAGTCTTCTTAAAAGTAATCAAACTCACAAAATTCTCACTCCCAAACACCTCGTCCATCAAGCACCTCACCAAATGCACATTTTCGTCAGAAATCTGCACAAAACAAGAGCCCGACTGCGTGAGCAACTCTCGCGCCGTTACGAGTCTGTCGCGTAGATAAGAAAGGTAAGAATGAATGCCCAGTTCCCAAGTATCGCGGAAAGCCTTAATCATTTCAGGCTCGCCCGAAAGGCTGTCGTCGTTGTCCTTTACATTGCGGTCGTTGAGTTTCATTTGCCAGTTAGAGCCAAACTTGATGCCGTAGGGCGGATCGATGTAGATGCACTGCACCTTGCCCGCCATGCTCTCGCGCTGAAGCAGTGAGTTCATCACAAGCAAAGAGTCACCCTGGATAAGGCGGTTTTTCCATCCCACCTCATGGTGATAGTATTCTGCCACGCGCTCCAACTCATTCTCCACAGTGGTGCGGCCCAACTCATCATCATCGAAAAGACTTGGACTGGTACGCTCAGCATGCAGTCGGTACAGATTGTTGATGAGGCGCTCGGGCTGCACGTCCTCGTGCTGATAGAGGCTGCGAATGTCCACACGTACGGTGCTCTCGTCTTGTTCGTCGGCCGCATACTTGTTGAGCCAATACAGTTCGGGGTCGCGACCGCGGTCAAACTCATGGCGGAAGGTGGCATAGCTCGCCTTGCCGCTTGCATCGTGGGTTTGCATGGCCTCTTCGCCCGCCAGCTCGCTGGTAGGAATCATCACGCGTTTGTCCTTATTGTGCTTTATAGCCCCCACGGGTGCTTTGTCTATGCTCATAGCTCATTGATTTTATGGTTAATAATGGCGCGCACATTGTCAATGTCCGTCACCTCTATGAAGTCCCAATGGCCATACGTACCAAGGTTGTTGGCTGCAGGCAACCAGTATTGGGTGGTGTAGTAGCGTTTTAAGTCCTTGTTGGCATTGCGGTCGGAGGCAAAGCCCGATATTTCGATAATCAGATTTACCATCTCGCCCCGCGGTGTGCGAATGCGTGCAATGAAGTCGGGCACATATTGGCGCTCTGTGGTGCCATCAAGGTAGGGAATGCTGAAGCCAAGAAAGTGGATCTTTACGTAAGCCTCCACCTGCGGACAATTCTCCAATGCCTTGGCCGCTATTTGCTCCCAACTATCGGTGTCGGCCACCACGTAGTTGACGTGGCTCTTCACTGTGGGCCACACCTCTTTGCTCGTTGCACCATGCACATAGCGTGTAGAGCCCTCGGGATTGTAGTAGTTGAGAATGGCTGTGATGCGCTCTTCGCTTTGCGCAGCAGCGCGAATGCCCTCGTAGATGCTGGCCACTACTTCAGATTGTTTCCAAAACACCACCAACCGGCGCAATTCCTCGCTGCCGTCGCCACCAACGACCTCAATTTGCTGGTCGTACCATTGCTCCACCACGCGCTTGAGTTGGCCGAAACGCTGAAACTGCCTTCCGCCCTCGGCATCGGTAAACTTCAGGTTGATGAGCCAGCGTGTCAGTTCGTACACTACCTGGGCATCGCGCAACTCGCGATAGTCGCTTTTCAAAAATACCCCGTCGGCACTCACGGCCGAGGCCAGACGCGTTTGGGTGGGCACTTCGTTGAAGTTGAGGCGGAATTTGGGCAGCCCCTCATAAGTGGCCGTGATGCGCCCCTCGGCAGTCTGGCTGCGATAGCCCGTGATGTTGGGAAAGCGAATCTCCAAATCTTTGCGCTCTGCCAGTGCCGTAATGAGTGTTTTGGGCTTTGGCGGAGGCGTGATGCCGCTGCCGCCCCCCTTGAAGGTTTTGAAAGGTACGCCGATGATGTGAGCATATTCGGGCGGAAACTTATACACCACATTCTCGGGCTTGTAGCGCTTCAACTCTCTGTCGGTGAGCAACTCGCCCTTTAGGTTGTAGGCTTGCAACTGATAGCTGCGGCGGCGAAGGGCGCGTCCTGCCACCTGCTCGCAAAGCAATTGCGAGCCAAAGGCACGCACCCCACACACGTGGGTCACGGTGTTGGCATCCCACCCCTCGGTGAGCATCGACACCGACACCACCAGGCGAATGTGAGAGCCCAAACTTTGAGGCTTGCCCACACTGTTGACCACCTCGCGCAGTATGTCGCCATCGGTCAACTTGTCGGCCGAGCCAGCCCCATTGAGCACTGCATAGTCGCGCTTGAATTTTTCTATTTCAGACTTATAGATACGCTTAAAATCATCGCTCACCACGGCACTGGCATTGTCAATGGCCACGCTGTCAATAAGCAACGATGGCTGCTTTTGCAGTGGCATGCCATCTTTGTAATTAGAGAAAATAGGGTATTTGCCCGGCACATAGATGGTACGTCCCTCAGCATCGCTGCTTTCGTAGCCCGCCATCATCTTAAACACCTCCTTCGACACCGAGGTGTTGTTGCACACCACAATAAACACAGGTGGGGTAGAGAACAAGTCCTTGAGGGCCTCGCCCTCGCCACGCATACCCCGTTCGTAAGCCTCGTAGTCCTTGACAAACTGGTCGATGGCCACGTTGAGCAACGAAGGCAGATTGGGCGCAGGCTCGGGAGTGGTTGTGGTGTCTTCGCCACGTTTCTTCTTTTCAGCCTTTTGGGCGCGCTGCCCTTTCTTGGGCAGGTCGCGGCTGATGTGCTCGTAGATGTTGCGCAGCACGGGGTCGGACAGTCCGTTGGTGTCGTCGGCAGCGGGCAGGAAGGGAATCTTTACCAGTCCGCTCTCGATGGCATCAACCAATCCGAAGTCGCTCACCACCCAAGGGAAAAACGAATATTCAGGATAGCCCGAACCCTTGAGGTAGTAGGGCGTGGCAGATAGGTCGTAGACGTGTAGCAGTTTGTAGCCAAGGAGTTTGAGCTGTCGCAATCCCTCGTACCACACCATGGCACTCTCATTCTCGGCCTGTTCCTCCTTTGAGGCTTTCGCTCCGCCTGTGCGCGGAAGGTAGCAGTGGTGGGCTTCATCGTTAATCACGAGAATGCGCTTGCTCTTGGGCATGCGGCGCAGAATGTGTGAAATGACGCTTGTATACTCTTCTTTGTCACTTTGTCGCACCATGCCCTTGCCACTTCGGTAGACCAGTTTGCCATCCATCGGGCTCGACTTTTTGCCCATATACACTTTGGGCTCGAACTGATGATAGTTGATGATGGTGATGGCGGCGTTGAGCCCTCCGAGTTGCTGTTCAAACTGTGGGGGGATGAGACCGCGCTTGTGATAATAATCTGTCACACTGTCGGCATATTGGTTGTGGCGGGCAGCCTGTTCGTCGATGAAGAGCACACCCAAACGGTCGCGAATGGTGATGCCGGGGGCTACCAGCAGAAAATGGTCGGCAAAACGTGTGTCGGCCACGGCCTCCTTCTTATTCAGATAGTTGTAGAGAATGAGCATGGCCATCACCACCGTCTTGCCCGTACCCGTGGCCATTTTGAAAGCTGTGCGCGGCAGCACATATTCATACTGCTGCGAAACCGACTGGCAACGTTCATTAAGCCGACGCAGCAGGTCTCGCCCAATGTTGGGGTCGAACTCAGCCACTTCGTTCAGATAGACGGCCGTTTCTACAGCCTCGCGTTGGCAGAAGAATAGTTTTTGATAGTCCTGACGCTCGGGATTGCAGAACCAGAAGTTGAGCAACAAGCGTGTGACGCGTGTGACGTGTGGATAGTTGCTTTCTCGCCATTGCTTCACCTCGGCACGTATGGCATTGATAAATGGCGCGTTGGGGTCGGCCTCTGCCACATCGTCGTGTGAAAAGAGCGCCTTGTTTGCCGCATTGGGCGAGATGCCAATGGTGGCAGAGTAGGGACGGCGGCCCGTGAGCACGTGGTCGTAGTCGAGATTGCCATCGAGGTCGGCATCGTAGTGCCATCGGGGCTCTTCGTAGGGATTATTGAGTATGGGGGATTGGGTAGTCTCCATGGTGTAGGTATCGAAAAGTTCTCTGCAAGACTCCCAAACAGACGGGTAGGGGGTACGACTTCCGCATAGGTTGATGACTTGGAAGCCTGGTGGACTATGATAAAAAGAAAAGGCGTAGAGTCTCTGTCGCTCCGCCCTTCCCTTGTTTGTTGTGGTCCTAGGAAAACCAATAGCACCAAGGAATGAACGAATGAGCCGAGTCTACGCCTTAGGGCATATATATAAAGCACAAGGCGTACCCCTACGCATGGCGTAAGGGCACACTTGTGCCGTGTATATACACGATGGGTAGACGCTCACCGCCATCTCCTACTGAGTACTATAATTGAAATTTCCTAGGTTTCAACAAATCAGTAGCAGACGTAAGCAAACGTCTTTCTTCATAAAATAGGTCTTGCTACACAGAGAGTCAAGACTCGGCGTGCAGCAAGACATTTGCAAAGATAAATTAAAAAGTGTAGCGAGGCAAGGCTACGGACTTGTTTTTTGCGGAATCCTACAAAATGGCGCATGGGTTAGTCATGGATTGCCACGATTGTACGATTATCTTAACTTAGGATTAATGGGTAATTAATGGAGATTAATGTTCGTTCATTATCAATAGTCTTCACCCAGTTCCGTGGGCGACGCGTCTCGCGTCGGCATCACATAAAGTATTAAGACTCTGCGAGTTGCGCTTCGCGCTTGTTTTGAACATTAATCTCCATTAATTGAACATTAATCTATCATTAATACTTTTCTTATCAGTATCCATAGCTTTCAGCCAATACCGGGGGCGACGCGTCCTCGCGTCGGCGTGAGAAGGGAAAGCCCCTGCTTAGTTTCGTGGGGCATTTCCCCTTGCGCCGACGCGGGGACGCGTCGCCCCCAGTAGACTCTGAGTAGACTTCTTGATATTCTCTTGTGCCGACGCGAGACGCGTCGCCCACAGAAATTGGTGATAAGTCTTCTTATCGAAGGAAGTTAATCATCAAGGTAGACCTGCAGCATGAAGTAGCAGGGCGAAGAAGTCTCGCTGGCCTTCTTGCGGCATTCGGCGTCGCCGCGTTCTGTCCAAGTGGTGCTGAACACGTTGAGCTTCGGATAAATGTCGGCAAGGTCGGAAAGCGGCATGTACTCCTTGTCGCGTTGGTTGCGGATGATGCATGCATAATATCCTGGCACGTCCTTGAACGTGTTGAAGAGGGTGGCGCGCTGCGAGTCATCAAGGTTGAGCTTGAGCGTATGGATAAGATACTTATTGATGGTGACGGAGAGCACCTCCCAAGTCTCTTGCCGCTGGTCTGGCCAGTGAGTGAGTCGCTGTAGCACCTTGAGGTTGGTGTCGAATGTGGTAGATGTACTGCTAAGGCTGATGGATTGACGTTGGCTGAGATTCTCGTTCATAAGGCCATGGAGGATGAACAGTCTGCACTTTACCTCGGCTTTACGTAGTGAATCATCGAGCCACCATTCCATGCCCTCGGCTGTGCGATACGAGGGATTATCGTGGTCGTGATGGCGCATGGCTACATAGCGGCGACCTGTTCCACCGATGGCAAACTCCTGTTCTCCTTTCATGTAAAAGTGGTACAGAGGTTTCGATTCCATCTGCTCCGTTTTGGTAAATGGAGCTACAGAGCAATGGGTCGTTGTGTTACTGCTGAGATTGTAGAAATCCAACTGAATCTGTCGGAGTAGCCTGTCGGCCTTCCCCCTCTCCGCTTTGCTTGCGTAGGGTAGGGTGAAGGTGTATGTGCGCAGGTAGCACAGAGAGTCTTGTTCGTCTCGTCCGCGAGTCTCTTCCGTATTGATGAGTTGTGCCTTGGGCGTTGAGCTAAGCTCTTGATATGCCTTTTGGAAAAACTGTGCCCGAAGTTGCACGGCCGATGCGCATGCAAGGGCAAGGAGGATAAGAAATCGTTTCATAATGTATCGATGTCTTGATAAGTTAGTGCATAGTTTATAACAGTCTCGATGAGTTGCAACTCAAATAGGGTGTTTTCGATCTGTTTCTCGATTAGCTGTTTCTCGTTAGAAGAGATGGAGTCAGTACGAACTGCTACATCGAGCGGTTGTGGCTCGGCAGTGGGCTCGGCTTCAGGTTCTTTCAGAAGAGCCTTGGACGCTACGGCATGCGCGGGGCGAGGCAAGGACGATAGCTGCGGTGGTTGTTGTGACAGGGCTTCCGAAGCGGTAGCACTGGCCTTTTGACGTTCCGTCATGGCAATTTTCGCTTTCTGTATGCGAGAGCTTGCAGCAAGTGATGTCTCTTCTTTTGCTGTACGACTCGCAATATGCCATGCAGCCCATGTACAGCAGAGCACACATACCAAGCAAGCCGCGTAGCGAACGATGACAGTCCAACGCCGATGGCGAAGGGCGCTACGGCGCAACGAGAGCATTCGATCGTACTCCTGTACGCCCGGTTCAAGTTCTTTCAGCATCTGCTGATAGAGGGCTTCGTCGCTGAGTGGAGTCTTTTTATTATTCTTCATTGTCAATGAGTCTTTTGAGTTTGGCTTTCGCCATCGAAATCATGCTCTTCACCGAGGGCTTGGGCAGCCCCGTCCGCGCAGCTATCTCGTCTACGCTCTTGTCGTCAACGTGGCGGGCTTTGAACAGCGACCGTTCGCGGGGCGAGAGGTGGCGCATGGCATGGTCGACACGCTGTGCCGCCTCTTCTGCCAATAGCGAAGCATCAGCTTCGGTAGTGCATGGTGCGAGCGATTCCTCAAGGGGTGAGGTGGGCAGTTGCTCAAGTCTGTGATAGCGCTGCACGCAGATGTTCTTGGCCACCATGATGGCGAGAGCCTCCAGGTTGCGCTGAGCGTCGAGCCTTTCGCAGTAAGTCCACAAGCGAATCAGACTATCTTGTGCCACATCCTCGGCATCTTCGGCATTGCCAAAGAAGTCGCGTCCCACTCTGACCATGAGTGGGCGCAGGTGGGGAATCATATGTTCAAACTCTGCGTGTGTCATATCTACTTAATATACTGCTCGGCAAGGAGAAAGTTAAGTGTGAAGGTACGATTTTTTTTAGAATCTTTCGTTTTTTTCCAGTTCCGTGGGCGACGCGTCTCGCGTCGGCATTACATAAAGTATTAAGGCTCTGTGAGTTGCGCTTCGCGCTTGTTTTGAACATTAATCTCCATTAATCACCCATTAATCTATCATTAATACTTTTCTTATCAGTATCCATAGCTTTCAGCCAGTACTGGGGGCGACGCGTCCTCGCGTCGGCGTGAGAGGGTTAAGCCCCTGCTTCGTTCTGTGGGGCATTTCCACTTGCGCCGACGCGGGGACGCGTCGCCCCCAGAACTGAGTGAGAGCCATTCCCTCTCCTTCGCAATCTTGGCGCGAAGATACAGCCTTTCTTCGAAGCATGCAAATTCACGCTCTTGACAGGCCGATTCTTTCTCCTTGCGCAGACTGATTCTCATCTCTGCGAACGGACAATCTTGAACGCAGCGAACGGCGTGTATGAAACTTCGTCATTATCATGCTTAAACTTAGGCAGTTCCGTTCCTTTTTGATAACTTTGCCATCGAGCGGTGTACGACGGAAAGGCGATCATCTGAGGATGGTAAGAGCTACATCTCACGCCTCATTGAGCAAGAATGGATAGAGAAGACGGGTCGCTTGAATGCTCCTTAATATGCGCTAACTAATACACAGGGTAAATGTGTGTCTAGGAATCATCAAAAAAAGGTCGACACTTGCGTGTCAACCCTAAAGTGTATAATTTAAGAGTGCTAAACCACTAAAAATACAAGATAGTCTATTAACTTTGCATCGTTAACTCCTAAAACAAACTTGACGCAGACACACTCTGTGAAACACTACCCAATGACGCGAGCAAGTAAGGAACTATATCTTGTCAATGATTTTTACGTAATGTAATATATTATGGATGTACTATCAAACTTTAGGTCGATCGAGGAACTGGTGAAGATGCTTAATCGTGAGAGCAAACTGTTTCGTGATATGTTTGAGAAACGAAAGGCTTTGGCTTATCGTACGGACTTTGCCATGGAGGTGGTGGAGTACAAAAGAGAACGCATACAGTATCTGATAGACCATGGGGTGGTGCATGAGAATGGCGACTTCCTGGAAATGGAGGATGTCTATCTGCAATTCTTCGAGGACGTGCTCGACATGAATGAAGAGATTAGCGTGGCGAGCGTGAAGGAATATGTGGATTCGATCAAAGAAAACATCCGTTATTTTCTGGAGGAGACGAACGATAGAAGACGTTTCCAATATCAAGGGAATGTACGCAAGATCTTACGTAAGATAGGACTGCGGACGCTGAAAAATGTGGTAGACCTGAAACGCAATGTGGACGTGGCCTATAAACAAGAACCCAATTACAAGATCAAGAAGTCGCGACTAGTAAATCTGGACGAAAAACGCAAGGGAATCAAGACGATGATAGGGGAGTGTGAACGGATGATGGAGCACGAGGTGGTGTTCTTTCAATTGGCCACAGACCCAGTGATGGAACGTACTTGCATGGATGTGAGAAACGATTTTACCGAGGCTGATCATAGCTTGTTGGAAATCGAACATCAGATTATTGACTACATCAACAAAATAGAGCAACAGAGCGCTTTGCTCAAGAAAATACGAAAACTGAAATACTTGAAGGACCAGTTGACTTGGCGTGAGGATACGAATGTGGCAAAGGTGATGGAAGAACTCAATCCCGTGTGGATGGAGAATCGCCCATACAACAAACTGCACCTGTCGCTATCGGATATCAGAGAACGCGAGGATATCGGCGAGATGTTATGCAAATTGGATGGGCTGACACATAGTAGGCGGCTTTCAAGAACGGAAGCCGAACCGATTGCGGCGGATTATCTGACTGATACGAAGCAGACTGTGGACGAAATCAACGTGACGGAGCTGTGGAATGCTTTCAGAGCGCAAGGTGGTCATCTATTTGCTTTCATCAGAGATTATCCTTATAAAAGGAGCCGATCGCTCAGTGATCACGTGATTCTCTATTGTCAGATGGCTACTAGCTATAGTGAAGACTTGAGATTCACGGAGGAATATGAAACGTACAACAACATTAAATATGCACTGATCTATGCGAAATAACACACAAAAGATATTCGAGCGACTGAGCCGAGGAGCATTTCTCTCGGTAGATAGCACGGATATAGAGGTAAAGCATCTCTATGACGACGTGGAGGAGAACTTCGCAGACTATGAGGGCTATTTCCAGGAATTGGGCTATCGCCTTGAAATGGGCGATGGGTATTTCTATTTCTCACGTATTGCAGAGAGTAAACCTACGATAGAAGGGAAACTTCGGAGCTTTGCGGAATGGGTAGATATACTCGACTTCTTGAAAACGTATGACATCGCATTCTCCGTGGGGTATCAGTTTCGGAAATCGCAGATAATGGAACGTATTAGTGTGGATGTGGAACTACGAGACAAAGCTCGCAAACTCTTCCATAAGCAAAAGACGCATCAAGAAGTGGTGAAGAAACTTACGGACGAACTGGCGGGGAAGGGATTTGCAGAGATAGTGAACGAACAGGATGAAACTTACAAGGTGACCTCGGCTTTCCGCTATGCAGAAGAGCTGGTGAACCTTATTACGATTTACAACGAAGAAGATATACCTGAAGTATGAGACATCTAAACAAAATCGTTTTTCTCCATAGTGCCAATATCCCTTATACCGAGGTGATGCTCGATGGTAATGTGCATTTCTCAGGAACGCAAGGGGTAGGAAAGAGTACGCTGCTGAGAGCTTTGCTCTTTTTCTATAATGCCGACAAGATGCACCTGGGCATACAGTCTGGACAGAAGTCGTTCGAAGAATTCTATTTCCCCTATAGCAACTCTTATATCGTCTATGAGGTGAGTTTGGAACGGAGTGCGTATTCCATCCTCTTGAGCCGATACAGAGGTAAGGTGGTGTATCGCTTTATTGATGCACCCTACCAGCGAGAATGGCTGATGGACTCCGATGGACGCGTGGAAAGCGACTGGATACGCATACGCGAAAGGATAGGAACGAGGGTCGACATCAGTGCAAGGGTGGAGACGTATGAGCTATATCGCAATATCATCTTTGGCAATACGCACGACCGCACCCATCGGTATGACAAGTATGCATTGGTGGAGAGCAGTAAGTATCAGAACATACCGCGCTCCATTCAAAACGTGTTCCTCAATAGTAAACTCGATGCCGACTTTGTGAAGAATACTATCATTCAGTCGATGACGGACGACGAAGACTGCATCCAACTCTCTGCCTATCGTAATCAGGTGGCCGAGTTTGAACGAGAGTTCGACGAGATAGATTGTTGGTTCAGAAAGGATAAAAACGGAGAAGTGTTGGTAAGGGCTAAGGCTATAAGAGCTGTTGATACCCACAAGGCCATCATTTCGCTAGACTATGAGATGAGGCAGACGTGGCACCAACTGAACTATGCGGTGGAGCATGCACGGGGGCAGCTTCCCATAGTTGAGGAAGAGATTCTTGCCGTCAAAGATAGACTCAAGAAAATAGAAGAGAAGTGGGCGAGCATAAGAGATGCGTTCGACAAGGAGCAGGGCGTGCTCAATCAAAAGCTTGGGGCTGTGAATAACCGACTGAAGGACGTACGCAATAAGAAAAAGTATTATGCAGACATACGCATTGACGCCATCTTGCAGCAAGCACAACGAGAACCTGCACTTAAGGTAGAGAAAGCACAAGCGGAACAGCAATTGGCCTTGCTGCAGAAGCAGTATGGTGATGTGACGGAAAAATATCAGGCACTCTATAAGGCCTTGGAAAGTGAATGGCAGGCATTCACGCTTGCACAGAATGAAGCTTTACAGCGCGAACGCGATGCTGTACTGACAAAGCGTGACGCCTTGGCTAAAGAACGTGACGACCACAAACAGCGAATAGACGACTCTTATAATGAGTGGGTCGAATGTTCGGATGAGCGTATGCTCTCATTGCAAGCTGCGTGCAATCAAGCGGATAAGCGCCTTATGGAATTGCAACACTACCATCCGCTGAAGCAAAAGACGGAGGCTTATCAAGAAACGATTGCTCAACTCAAGATTTCGTTACTTGAAGTGCAAGGACAGCTCGCTGTGGCACATAGCAAATTGAAGATGAAGCAGCAGGAGGCTGAGACTCGATACAATAAGCTCGACGCTGACTATAAGCAAAAGAATGAGGAATGCAGAGAAGCCTTGCAAAAGTTGCAAGGTGAGATGGCAAAGACGCAAGAATTGTTGGCTCATTGGGATGGCTCGCTCTATCAATGGCTGAGCGAGAACAAGCCCGGATGGGAACAGACGATTGGCAAAGTGGTGGACGAGGGACAGGTGCTTTATGCGCAGGGACTTGAACCCGCACTGGCCGAGGGCAATAGTTTCTATGGTATACAATTGAATTTAGACTCCGTGGCAGTGTACCATCGCAGTCCAGACGAGTATCGCGCTTTGCAAGCCGAGCAGCAAAAGACTGAATCGGAACTTAAAGCCCAGCTTACGGATTTGATGGCTGAACACGAAGCACAACTTGCGGCAGCACGAAGAAGTTTTGGAGAGAAATTGCGTGCTCTGCAGCAGACGGAGAGTAACCTCAATATGCAGATGACGCTGATACCGCAAAAGATCAAGGATGCTGAGACGGAACTGCGTTCAATCCAAAACGAAGAACTGAACTTAGTGGCTAATGAACGTGAAAAGCGTGAAAAGGCCTATAGTGAAGCTCGCTTGGCATTGGACAAAGAGACTTCGGAGCGTGTGTTGCAGATGGAGAAACGTAAGAAAAATGTAAAGGCCGCCGACAAGCAGTATAAGTCGGGACTGGTTGAACTGCAAAAACAGTTTGATATCTTCAAGGAAAGGCTAAACGAAAAAGAACAACAGAAAAAGCACAAACTGTCTGACAGCAAGCAAATGCTCGAAGCACAAGAACGAAAGGAACTGAAAGGAAAAGGAGCTGATACAAGTGCAATAGCTAAGTGCCGGCAATGCCTTGCTGAGATTGAGCATGTGCTTGATGAAATAAATCATCAGCACGACATTGTCGTCGGCTACCGAAAGGATGAAAAGGAACTGCTGTCGCATGAGGAGGAATATCGTGAGGAAAAGCGCAATTTGGAAATGCGACAAGCTACGGCTCGCCAAACTTATGAAGGCAAGTGCTGTTCGCTTGAAAAGAAGAAGGCCGAGGCTGATGAATCTCTTCGCCAGAAACAACGCACTATGGATGAAATGACGGCGGGACTTAAGCATTATGAGGAACTTCATGTAGAAAATGCCCTACCCAAGGATCTCTTACAAGACGACAAGACAGAGAAATGCAGCACTCCTTGCGAAACGCTCATCAGTCGTATGCGTGGAAGCATTAATGGTAAACGGCAAAAGACTGAAGAACTGAAACAAAGGGTCAACTCTTTCAACTCGCACTTCGGAACCAAAAACACATTCCACTTCGTTCAGCCACAAACGGATGAGGAATATCAAGACTTTGCATACTCGCTGCAAGAATTCATAGAAAACGACAAAATAGAGGAATATCGAAAGCGAGTGAGTGATCATTACAATGACATCCTTCGCAGTATATCGCGCGAGATCGGGCTACTTATGAATCATTCGGCCAATATCAGGGGCATTATCAACGATGTGAATCGAGACTTTCAAGAACGCAACTTTGCTGGCGTGATAAGAAGTATAGAACTGCGTGTGGAGGATTCCTCCGACCGTCTGATGCAACTCTTGCGCTCTATACGCGATTTCACGGAAGAACATTCCCTTTCTATGGGACAGATGAATCTCTTCTCTGGCGATGATCATGACCAAGTGAACGAACGAGTAGTGGAGCACTTGAAGCGCCTAATGAAGCAACTTCTGCGAGAGCCTTCGCGCACGCAACTCACGCTTTCGGATACGTTTCGCTTGCAATTCCGCATCCAGGAGAACGATAACAACACAGGATGGGTGGAGCGCATCAGCAATGTGGGATCGGATGGTACGGACATCCTTGTGAAGGCTATGGTGAATATCATGTTGATCAACGTGTTTAAGAAAAAGGCATCGCGCAAGAATGGCGATTTTATCATCCACTGCATGATGGACGAAATCGGTAAACTTCATCCAAGCAACGTGAGCGGTATCTTACAGTTTGCCAATGTGCGCAATATCTATTTGGTCAACTCCTCGCCCATGGGCTACAATGCCGACATCTATAAATACAATTATCTGCTGACAAAGGACTCGCGTGCACAGACGCAGGTGAAACTTCTAATATCAAATAGTGCCTTATGATGCCGTCACAATCATTGCTGTGTGTTCTGAAACGGTTGCTCAATGGTGAGGGCGTAGCTGCCAGTTCACTACGCAAGGATTTCGCGAAAGAACTGATCGATGAGGGGCTTCTCACGGTGCATGCACAGGGAAGCCGGCGTAGGTATGCCGCCATTGATGTGCGAGCTCTGCGTGATTACCTTTCGGCACATTATGAATACTTACGCGATTGGAGTGCGGCCGAAAGGCTCAGCAAGGGAGAGGTAGAGACCCGAGCAGAGCAAACAGCCATGTCGGGCAATTCCAAATTGATAAAGGTGCGTTCCTGCCCGGGATTCCCCGTAATCAGTTATGAGCCTTTGACGTGTCAACTTTGTGGAACGAGTGTAGAGGTGTTTCCCCAGGAGGGTAGCTTCCTATTCATTGCTGATTGGAAACACTTCGTAATACCTGCAGACATCGTCGTAGTGGGCGTAGAAAACATGGAAAACTTTCGCTTCGTGCGTAGGCAGCGGAGTTTGTTCGCAGGCCTAATGCCAGGCAAGCGTTTGCTCTTCGTCGCTCGCTATCCACAGTCGGTCGACCTCCGACGGTGGTTGCAGAGCATTCCCAATCCTTATGTTCACTTCGGAGATTTCGATTTAGCAGGTATCCACATCTTTCTGTCTGAATTTCAAGCCTATCTCGGCCAACGTGCTTCGCTGCTCATTCCCGCGGATATAGAGACGCGCTTGAGCCATGGATCGGCTGAAAGATACAATGCGCAGTATCAAAGATTTAAGAATCTCGTCTCCACGATTCCTTCCGTGCAGCATCTAATCGACCTCATCAACCATTACCATCGTGGATATGATCAAGAAGGCTACATTGAAGCGGAATAACGTATAATTTCTATTTGAATATCTTTCGTTTTTTTCCAGTTCCGTGGGCGACGCGTCTCGCGTCGGCATCACATAAAGCCTTAAGGCTCTGCGAGTTGCGCTTCGCGCTTGTTTTGAACATTAATCTCTATTAATTGAACATTAATCTATCATTAATACTTTTCTGGTTGGTATCAATAGCTTTCAGCCTATACTGGGGGCGACGCGTCCTCGCGTCGGCGTGAGAAGGGAAAGCCCATGCTTCGTTCTGTGGGGCATTTCCCCT
>JBNMGC010000008.1:0-46714 GCA_050873845.1 Alloprevotella sp. | reverse complement strand
GCACAGAAGAGAGAGGAATTCTTGAAGGCTGTGAAAGGGAATTAACTGACAGACTAAGTAGAATTATCAGTTTTGGTAATTTAAGGTTATAAAGTTATAACGCATTGTTCTATTATCAAACAGACAAGAGCAAGAGCGAGAGCAAAGCAATATTAGAACCTCAAAGTTCAAAACTTATATAATAATAGAATCACTTTTCCGTTATATTAAAACTATGATTGAATATATCAGAGGGAACGTAGAAGACTTAACGCCTACTCAGACTGTGATAGAGACAAGCGCAGGTGTTGGCTACGGCTTGGGTATCACGCTTAATACTTATACCGCCATACAGGGAAAAGAGAAAGCCAAACTCTATGTACACGAAGTGATTCGCGAAGATGCATATCTGCTTTTTGGCTTCGCCACAAAGGTGGAACGCGACTTATTTCAAATTCTACTGAGTGTATCTGGTATCGGCGGACAGACAGCACGCATGATCCTATCTGCATTTACGCCAGCCGACTTAGCCAATATCGTACAGTCTGAAGACGTACGCTCGCTCAAAAGTGTAAAAGGTATAGGTCCCAAAGCTGCGCAGCGCATCATTGTCGACCTGAAAGATAAAATTGCACCCTTCGTAGGTGCTTCGAATAGTGGCACAACAACTGATGGCGGTGTGGCTATATCATCGGCCGTAGTCGACGAGGCTGTACAAGCCCTCGCAGTACTGGGATTCTCACCCGCACCGACACAAAAGGTGGTAATGCAAATAGTAAAAGAAGCACCCGAACTTCCCGTAGAAGGCATTATCAAGAAAGCTTTGAAAATGCTTTAAAGGAACGATTGTTCTAAATATTCTGAGAATTTATCCAAATTGAAAAGCTCTCTCTACATATCACTTGTCGCTCTGGCTTCCATCAGCGTGGGAGCTAGCCAAGCTGCGTACAACCGCATGAACACGGCAGAACCTGCATCGGCAACGGTACAAGCAGAGGGAAGAAGCCAAACCTTTAAGGCTGAAGTGCAAGACACGCTTCCCCATGTGAAGAAAACGTCTATCACGACTTTAGCTGATACTGCTCGTGCTGCAATCGACTTGAAAGATCCGGATAACATTAAGACGGAAGGAGAGTATGATAGCGAGACAGGCGGATATTTCCTTGGCACAAAAATGGGCGATGAATATCTCTCTACTCCTTTTTCACTCACGTGGGAGGAATATCAAGATCTGATGCTCAAGCGCTCTATTGCTGATTACTATCGCAGCAAGAACGCCCAGGAATTTAAAGCAAAAGGAAAGGATAAATTCGACTTTACCGATATGCACTTCGACCTCGGACCAATGAACAAGATCTTTGGCCCTGGAGGCGTACGTATCAAGACACAAGGATCGGCAGAACTAAAGATTGGAGCAAACACTCGATTTACAGACAACCCAAGCCTCTCCGAACGCAACCGAAAAGTATTTGGATTTGACTTTGACGAGAAGATCAATCTGAGTCTCAATGGTAAAGTAGGCGATAAAGTCAATATGGACTTCAACTACAACTCTGAAGCCACATTCGACTTCGACACGCAGAACCTTAAGCTCCGTTACGAAGGCAAGGAAGATGAAATCATCAAACTCGTTGAGGCAGGCAATGTGAGCATGCCTACCAACTCTTCACTCGTACGAGGCGCTACATCTTTGTTTGGTGTACGCACGGATATGCAGTTTGGCAAACTCAAGCTCTCTACCGTTGTAGCACAGAAGAAGTCTTCAAGTTCTTCGGTAAGTTCTAAGGGTGGTAGTCAGCTGACCAGTTTCGAGTTCTCGGCCGACGCTTACGATGAAAACCGCCACTTCTTCCTTTCCCACTACTTTCGTGATCACTACGATGACAATATGAAGCAATTGCCCAATATCACATCGGGCATCACCATTAAGCGCATCGAAGTGTGGGTCACTAATAAGACTGGAGCTACGACCGATACTCGTAACATTGTAGGTTTCACAGACTTAGCTGAGCATGACCACATCAGTAATCCACAATGGGTAGCCACTGCTACGACCGTACCATCCAACTCTTCCAATAGCCTTTACACCACGCTCAACACGTCGCTTGCTGCTGCCCGCGACATTTCTTCCGCCACTCCCACACTCGATGGCGCAGGTATGGTAGGAAGCGTTGACTACGAAAAGTTGGAGTCTGCCCGCAAACTTTCTAGTTCTGAATATACGCTCAACTCCTCGTTGGGCTATATCTCGTTGAAGCAGTCTCTGCAGACCGACCAAGTGCTTGCCGTAGCCTATGAATATACTTACAAGGGGCAGACCTATCAAGTAGGCGAATTTGCCACCGATCGTAAGGACAATAAGGAGGCACTCTTCGTCAAAACGCTGAAGAATACCGCATGCACACCCGCTATGGGCAACTGGGACTTGATGATGAAAAACGTCTACTCTCTTGGAGCCACTTCCGTGCAGAAGGATAAGTTTAAACTTGATATTAAGATTCTTTCTGATACTTCCGGCGTATATATCAGCTACATCCCAGAGCCAGGCATTAAGGACAAGAAGATACTTGCTCTGGTCGGACTCGACCGCCTGGACAATAATAATAAGATTGGTTCTAACGGCACCTTCGACTACGTTGAAGGCTATACGATTGACGCATCAAGCGGACGCGTATTCTTCTCCGTAGTAGAGCCTTTTGGTTCTTCACTTGCCAAGGCGATTGGTAACGAAGCGGTTGCAAGCAAATATGTATTCCAAGAACTATACGACTCTACGCGTACCGTTGCTAAGCAAATCGCGGAGAAGAATAAATTTTTGATTACAGGTCAGTATAAAGCCACGAGAAACGATGAGATCCAACTCGGTGCTATGAATATTCCTCGTGGTTCTGTTGTTGTTACTGCCGGTGGACAGACCTTGATGGAAGGTTCCGACTATACCGTCGATTACAATTCAGGCGTAGTGAGAATCCTCAATAAGAGCATTCTTGATGCAGGAACCAATGTGAACGTCAGCTTAGAGAGCAATACCGACTATGGCATGCAGCGAAAGACGATGTTCGGCATGAACTTCCAATACGACTTCTCCAAAGACTTCCAGATTGGCGGTACATTCATGCACTTGGGCGAAAAGCCTCTTACCACCAAAGTAGCCATGGGATCAGAGCCCCTGAACAATACACTTTGGGGGCTGAATATGTCGTGGAAAAAGCAAAGCCAGCGCCTTACAGATTGGATTAATAAGATTCCGTTTATCAACTGTAGCGCACCCTCGAGCATCAACTTTAGCGCCGAATTTGCCCAACTTATCGCGGGCAAGAGTCAAGGAGCACAGGGTAACGCCTCATATATTGATGACTTCGAAAACTCTAAGAGCGAGATTGATATATCCAATCCGAAGGAGTGGACACTCTCAAGCGTTCCATCCATGTTTCCCGAGTCAAAATACTCCAACGACGTACGCTATGGATACAACCGTGCCTTGCTCGCATGGTACTACATCGATCCATTGTTTACACGTCGTTCTTCCAATCTTACGCCAAGCCACATCAAGAACGATTTGGCTCAACTCTCCGACCCCGACGTACGCGAAGTATACAAGAGCGAACTCTTCCCCAACAAGAGCATCAATATGCAAGAGTCCAACACGCTCAATGTGCTTAACCTTGCTTACTATCCCAATGAGCGCGGTCCGTACAATCTTGACCCCTCGCTCGATGTAAATGGTCATTTGCTCAATCCATCCACTCGATGGGGCGGAATGATGCGCCGTCTTGAGACCTCCGACTTTGAATCTGCCAACATTGAGTATATCGAATTTTGGATGCTCGATCCCTTTATCAAAGCACGCGAAGCCGGAACTTCATTCAGCGGTGATCTCTACTTCAACTTGGGTGAGATTAGCGAAGACATTCTGAAGGATGGAAAGAAGTTCTATGAAAGTGGTCTGCCCATCGACGACGACCCATCTCAGTACACAGAGACTATTTGGGGACGCGTTCCAACCCAAAACACGGTGACCTACGCATTTAATACTTCTAGCGGTTCTCGCGCTAAGCAAGACGTAGGTTACAATGGCCTTACTTCCGAGCAAGAACGCACTTACCCGGCCTATGCATCGTTCCTCTCAGCCATCCAAGCGAAAGTCAACCCTGCAGTATACGATTCTATTCTGCAATCGCCGTCTGCCGATAAGTATCACTACTTCCGCGGATCAGACTATGATAGCCAGCAGCTATCCATTCTGGATCGTTACAAGCACATCAACAATCCTAATGGGAACTCCGTAGATGCCGACAATTCACCAGAGAAATACAGCACAGCCTACAAGACTCAGCCCGACGTAGAAGATATTAATCAAGACTTCACACTCAATGAGTATGAAAAGTACTACCAATACCACGTACGCATAGCTGAAGATGCTATGCAAGTAGGACAAAACTACATTGTAGACAAGCGTGTCGCTTCTCAGAAGACGCGTGATGGACAGACCAAAGAATATACTTGGTATCAATTTCGCATTCCCGTCGATCAATACGAGAAACGAGAAGGAGGCATTTCCGACTTCTCGTCTATACGCTTCATGCGTATGTTTATGACAGGCTTTGAGAAGCCCGTCGTACTGCGTATGGCCACGCTCAATCTCGTACATGGTGAATGGCGCTCTTACGAGCAAGCACTTTATCAAGGCAAAGCCCCCGAAGCAAGCGGTACGTTGGAAGTAAGTGCTGTCAACTTTGAAGAGAACAACGCTAAGGAGCCTGTCAACTACATCATGCCTCCGGGCATTAGCCGTGTAGTAGATCCTGGACAGACACAGATTCTGCAAAACAACGAGCAAGCACTCTCGCTCACCGTGAAGCAATTGGGTAGCGGCGATGCACGGGCTGTATACAAGAACACCAATCTCGACTTGCGTCGCTACAAGCATTTGCAGATGTTTACTCACGCCAATTCCTTGATTGGTGAAACTCCCGTAGAAGACGGACAAGCCTCTATCTTTATCCGTTTGGGCTCTGACTACAAGAACAACTTCTACGAATATGAAATTCCCCTTAAGATCACTCCCGATGGGAAGTATGCCGACAATACCAGCAGCGCGCGCCTCGTATGGCCCGACGACAATATGCTCGACATCGACCTATCGCTCCTCACACAAGCTAAGACTAATCGTAATAAGCAAAAGGCATTAGGGCTGACTTCGTACAACAAGCTCTACTCTGAGTACGATGCCAATAAGCCTGCCAACAAGATCAGCGTGATGGGTAACCCGTCACTCGGCGAAGTGCGTACCATTATGATTGGTGTGCGCAATAATTCCCGTACTATCCAAAATGTGGAAGTATGGGCCAACGAGTTGCGCCTTCAGCAATTCACCAATAAAGGCGGTTGGGCAGCGCAATCTCAACTCAACATACAGTTATCCGACTTGGCCACAGTTAACCTCACCGGACATATTGAGACGGAAGGATTCGGCGGATTGGAAGAAACTGTAAGCCAGCGTCGCGACAACAACCTCTACGAATATTCAGTCACGACAAACGTCAATGCTGGCAAGTTCTTGCCCGAGAAGGTTAAGCTTAACGCACCTATTTACTATTCTTACTCTAAACAGCGCACTTCTCCTCGTTACAATCCGCTCGATACAGATACCGAACTAAAGGATGCACTCGATGCATTGCCCACAAAGGCTGAGAAAGACTCATTGAAGAATATTGCAGAGAACGTTGTAATCAACAAGAACTTTAGTATCTCTGGCGCACGCTTCAACATTGCTACTAAGGCTCACGCCATGCCTTACGACCCCGCCAACTTCACCTTTGGCTACGCTTACTCTACACGTAATACTACGGGCGAGACTACTGCATGGGAAAAATCGCAGAATTGGAAATATTCTTTCAACTATAACTGGTCGACCAACTTCAATGCGTTCGAGCCTTTCAAACGCTCCAAGAACAAGTCGAAGTGGTTTAAGATCTTAAAGGATCAGAGTTTCAACTTCCTGCCACAAAATATAGGTTTCAACTCTGACATCACACGTACATATTATGAATTTCAAGAGCGTGACATAGAGAATCTCAACAGCACCTCTCTCCCACTCAGTTGGTCGAGCGACTTCCTTTGGAATCGTTCATTCCAGTTGCGCTGGGACTTTACCAAGAACATTCATGCCAACTTCTCTTCTGGCACAAATGCGGAAGTAGAACAGCCCTATACGGCTGTCAACAAAGACCTTTATCCCGACCATTACACGGCGTGGAAAGACTCTGTATGGCAGAGCATCAAGCACCTAGGGCGCCCACTATCTTATCAGCAGAATTTCGATCTCTCGTGGAAACTTCCTATCAACAAGCTTCCTCTCTTCGATTGGATTACTGCAGATGCTGCATTCAACTCTACGTACAATTGGGCACGTGGTTCAGAACTTGAAGATGGTTCCTCATTGGGCAACACTATCAACAATTCGCGCAACATCACGGGCAATGGTCGCATCAATCTCGAAACGCTCTACAATCATTGCGCATTCCTTAAGAAAGTGAATCGTAAATACTCACAGACGCCTAAGGATAAGAAGAAGGAAGACGAGACAAAGAAGAACTTCCAAAAGGAGCTTCAGTTGAAGTCTGACACCACACAGACCATCACCCACAATCAGCACTCCAAGAATCTGCGTGTCACCGCATTGAAGCCCGATGGCTCACGTTACCCCATCCGCTACAAAGTGGTCGACAACAATAAGATTCTCATCCTTTCAAAGGATACTGCTAAGATTAAACTCACCGTTACGCCCAAGAAGCGTAAAGAAGACCAAGGATGGTATAAGGCTCTCCAAATGGGTACTCGCTTCTTGATGATGGTGCGCAATATTAGCATCAACTACACCAATCGCTACAATCTGAGTGTACCAGGATTTTTGCCACAAGTGGGCGATGTCTTTGGTCAAGGAAAGAACGCGGGTGGTTTAGCTCCAGGTCTGGACTTTGCCTTTGGCATGACGGGCGAGGGCTACATTCATAAAGCAGCCGAGCGCGGATGGTTGCTTATGGCTGATAGCGTAACGACACCAGCTACGAGCAATCTTACAGAATCTCTTCAGATCCGTGCCACGTTGGAGCCTTTCCGCGATGTAAAGATTGATCTAAACGCTTCACGCAATACCACGCGCAATCGAAGCATTCAGTTCATGTTCGATGGTATGCCGTCTACTCAGACAGGTTCATTCACCATGACCACCATCTCCATCGGTACAGCATTTGAGAAGACGGGATCACCCGACAAGGGCTACAAGAGCAAGTCGTTCTCCAAGTTCGTCAACTCTCTTGAAAGCTATCGACAGCAGATAGAAGGCAAGTATGCTGGAGCTACCTATCCAGCAGGGAGTACCTTGTCTGGTCAGCCTTTTGATGCTGCCAATGGTACTCTAAGCCCCTACTCTCCCGAGGTGATGATCCCCGCATTCCTCAACACGTATACCATGGGAAATACAGGTCTTGACATCTTCCCATCTCTGCTCAAGCTTCTTCCCAACTGGAGCATCTCTTACGGCGGTCTTTCCAAACTGCCGAAGATGAAGAAAGTGTTTAAGAGTTTCAACTTGAATCATTCTTATAAGAGCGTCTACTCTGTAGGCTCTTACAACACCTTCACCAGTTATATGGAATACATGAATGGCTTCGGATTCATCAACGATGTGACAACGGGCAATCCTATTCCGAGTTGCATGTACGACGTATCGACCGTCAGCATCAACGAGAGTTTCTCACCGCTGATTGGTATCGATATGACCTTTCAGAATAATCTTACTGCAAAAGTAGAAATGCGCAAATCGCGTGTGCTCACGCTTAGCATGACGTCACAGCAACTCACCGAGACTCGCTCCAACGACTTCGTGGTAGGCTTCGGCTATAAGATTGCCGACCTCAATCTCTTTGCACCTAAGAAAACCGTACGCAGCCGCAGCAAAGGCACGGGTAGCAATAAGAAGACCACTACCAATGCCCGCGGTTTTGCTCACGACCTCAATATGCGCCTTGACTTCACATTCCGCAATCAGAGTGCGCTCAACCGTAATATCATGACCGAGCTTACCCAAGCTACGAGTGGCAACAAGGCCGTGCAAGTATCGTTCTCTGCCGACTATGCATTGAGCAAATATCTTACGCTTACTGCCTACTACGATCGCCAGATGAACAAGCCCTTGCTCACCTCAAGTTCATACCCCGTCACTACGCAGGACTTCGGTGTAAGCATCAAGTTTATCCTCAACCGCTAACGAGGATTTAAAAGGTCATAGATATTAATCGGCATACTCGCTGCAAGATCAGGCACGCGTAGGACTGCTACAACAAAGAATACAAGTAAAAATGAAGATATTTCGATTCATCAACGACAATATATTAAGCGGTGAAACGTTATTAGACCAAGTGGGCATCGTCACCATCCCCGACACCGCACTTCTCATTCAGAAGCGTCCCTTCTTCATCCCCGATTTCACTCAGCAATGCACAGCCCAATTGTGTTTCTGCATTCGCATCAATCGTTTGGGCAGAAGCATACATCAGCATTTTGCACGACGCTACTATCAGCCCAACGATGTTTCGCTGAGCGTACACTTCGTAGCTGAAGATTTGCTTCTCAGCCTGCAACAAAGTGGAATGCCTTGGGATATGGCTTTAGGTTTTGACAATGCCGTAGCAATAGCAGAGCCCGTTACAGCCGTTTCGCCCACGATCGACGCTCAATTGCGCATCAACGATCAAGAAGTAGACTCTTCGATTGATTTAGAGCAACTCTGCCGTGTGGCAGATAGCTTGATTGCACACATTAGTCTGCACTACACATTGCGTCAAGGCGACTTGCTTCTCATTCCAACATCGCTCGTTGGACAAGAAGTTCACATAGACGATCGTCTCACGCTGTCTCTTGCAGGCAAGGAAGTACTATCGTTCAATATCAAGTAAGCGTCTACTTGAGGTGGTTCTTCACCATCCGCCCTTACCCCTTTACTTCATTCTGACATACATTCATGCGAACTCTACCCTTCATACTATCCCTTCTCACAGCCACCGCCCTTCATGCTGAAGACTTTACTCAGACGGCTCAATTCCGTTTGGGACGCTTGTTGGCTACCGACTCGGTAAACTTCGTCATAGAATACCCTGAATACAGAGCACTCTCGACCAGCGAGATAGAAGAACTCCAACAGAGCGGCTTCACCCCTTCTCAGCAAGTGGTCTTTCATAGTCAATCGAGTCTATCGCGCGGTGAAACGCTTGTAGATGTGTCTTTCATCCCCGTCATAGAGCGCAATGGACAATGGCTTTTGGCTCAAAACTACAATCTAAAACCCATCATTACTGGACCACATTTCAGTCCTGCAGCCCGTGCTTCTATCCAAGCAGCAAAGGTAGCAGAACAGAGCAGTCGTTATGCAGCTCACTCCGTTTTGGCTCAAGGGAAATGGGTAAAGATCGCCGTCAAGGAGGAAGGCATCTATCAGCTCTCCGACGCAGAACTAAAGAAGGCTGGATTCTCAGATCCATCCCGTGTGCGCCTCTATGGTTATGGCGGACGTTTGCTTCCTGAAACGTTCACATTCACAGGAAGCGATGCACTCATCGACGATCTCAATGAAGTTCCTCTCTATCGTCGTGATGGTTCCGTACTATTCTTTGCCGAAGGACTCACCACCTGGAAGAGCAACACCCAATTTCAGACCAATACCTTCTCCAATTATAGCTACTACTTTCTCACGGAGTCTGATAGCCCCGCCGCTCAATTTGAGCAACCTACTCAAGTCACGACGAATGCTCCTACCACCATCAACACCATTACTGCGCACGCACTACTCGACAACGATGCTACCGTATGGTATCAAGGAGGACGCAATTTCTATGACGACAACGAACTACAAACGGGTCACACCTTCCGTCTCTCTCTCCCAGGAAGCACAGGAGAAAGTTGCCAACTCTCTTACGACGTAGCAGCTCTGACTTCTTCCAGCAGTTCGAGCTTTACCATCTACAATGCCGCCACTGGTAGCGTACTGGCCAATCGCTCGCTATCCAAGACGAGCGATGGTGAAGACGCTCGCGGTTACCGAGGCACTATAACGGGAAACTTTGGCAGTGAAGTGCGCCTTGATATAGAGACAGCTACAAGCGGTAAACTCAATTACTTATACGCTTCTTACAAGCAGCAACTCTCTACACTCTACACACAGTCGGCTTTCAGTCCCAGCGTAAGCGGAGCCGTGCAGCTCAACGTAGCCAATGCCGATGCCAATACCCGCGTGTGGCAGTTGGGCGATGCTCAGAACGTGGTGAAGCAATTACCAGGCACATTGGATGGCGACGTCTATAAAGCCACCACTACCGATGGCAATAAGCGTTTCTTCATTGTCAACGTAGCAAAGACTTACCCCTCGCCCACTATCATCGGCGAAGTAGCCAACCAAGACCTTCATGCCGATGCGGCAATCGACTATGTAATCATTGTGCCCGCATCAGGAAAACTTACGGAGCGTGCAGAGCAACTTGCCCAAGCACATGCCTCGCTCAACGGACTACGCACAAAGGTCGTTCGAGCCGATCAGATATACAATGAGTTCTCCTCAGGCACGCCAGACGCTACAGCCTACCGCCGTTATCTGAAGATGCTCTACGACAGAGCTTCGTCTGATGCCGATGCTCCACGCTACCTCTTGCTCTTTGGCAACTGCGCCTTCGACAATCGCATGATTACTTCAGATTGGAAGAAAGCCAACCCCAACGACTACCTCCTAGCCTATGAGCGCAGTGACGAAGAAGGCTACAATACGAGCTACCGCTTAGGCACACTTCACGACTACGTGACCGACGATTATTACGGACTTCTTGACGACAGCGAGGGTTCACGTATCACCACCGAAAAGATAGACCTCGGCATAGGCCGTTTCCTCTGTACCACCGATGATGAGGCTAAGACGCTTGTAGCTAATACGACCGCCTACATGAGCAACACTCAAGCTGGTGCGTGGAAAAATCGTATGTGGGCCATTGGAGATGTAGGCGACAACAATCTGCATATGAACGATGCCCAAGCCGTCTGCACGCAAGTGAGTCAATCTGCACCAGAGGGCCTTATGTTGCGCCGTATATATCCCGACGCTTACACCGCTACCGAGGAAGCACGCGGAACCACCTATCCCGAAGCTACGGCTTCCATTAAGCGTGCTATGCAACAGGGCGCTTTGATATTCAACTATAATGGTCATGGAAGCCCAAGCCGACTGTCTCATAGCTTCTTGCTTGATGAGAGCGACATCAAGTCGAACGTCAGCACAGCCCTACCCGTATGGGTATATGCGTCTTGTGAGATTACGCCTTACGATCAATCCATGACTGATATGGGGCGTAGCGCACTCTACAATGAGCAAGGAGCTGCCGTCGCCGTAGTCTGCGCTTCACGTTCGGTCTATGCCAATCTCAACCGCTCTTTCAACAAGGGATTCGTAAAGTATGCCTTTGCTAAGCGTGCTGACAACACACGCTACACATTGGGCGATGCCATGCGCTTGACAAAGACCGAACTCGTCACTTACAATCAATATGGTCAGCCTGCGACCAATACTATTGGCAACGATGGTACAATCAACAAGATGAAGTATGCACTCCTTGGTGACCCAGCCCTTTCGCTTGGATATGCCGACCCAGGCGTGGTAATCGATAGCATCAACGGGCAACCCATCGGAGAGAGCATCGTTTCCATCCCCGCAGGTCAAAGCGTACGATTCTCTGGGCACGTCAATGCTGACACTTCGAGCAATGCTGCCGATGAGAGTTTTGACGGAACGCTCTACGGGACGCTCTTTGCTCCCGTGCAGACCATTACTTGTAAAGGTTCTGGCAGCAACTCACAACTTACTTATACTGACTATACGCAGTCTATCTTCGAAGGCAACGTGAGCATAACCAAGGGGAAGTTCTCCTTTGAGACATTTATTCCGCGCGGCACCAAACTTCAGCAGAATGCTTCCTTGCTCTCGCTCTATGCTTTGAGCCAGGACAAGAAGAAGGAATTCAACGGACGCTTCAACCGCTTCTGCATCAACCAATCAAGCACTTCAGAAGAAGTCGACACGCTGAGTCCTAAAGTATATCTTTACCTCAACACGCCCGATTTCGTAGACGGAGGAGTTGTAGGCACATCACCCACACTCTATGCCTCCATCTCCGACTCTACTGCCATCTCTATGGCGAGTGGCAACATGGGGCACGATATGGAACTATGGCTAGACGGTCAGACCACTTCGCCCATCATCGTCAACGACTACTTCAGTTTCGAAAGCGGATCTTACAAGCAAGGCTTATTGGAGTACCCTCTATCAGATCTATCGCAAGGTAAGCACTCCGTGACATTCCGTGTATGGGACGTATTCGACAACTCCACCATCAGCACGTTGCAGTTTGTGGTAAGAAACGAGGGCACTCCCCCATTTGATGTCAACTCTACAGAGGCCACCCCTCACGCCTCCACTCGTTTCATCACTTCGTTTGCATCGCTTGCAACGGAGTCAGCCCCCACAGCCGTCGAGACAGAGGTATACAGCATCAGCGGCATGCGCGTATGGAATCAGTCAAGTTCTATCCCCGCGGGAAAAACCTTCGCTGCTTTTGATTGGGATCTCTGCACTTATTCAGGACAGCGTCTGCCCACAGGCGTCTACCTCTACCGCAGCAAAGTAAACGGCAAATATACTGACACCAAGAAACTCATCATCCGATAGAATTGCTCTCCGTAGGATGATACAACCATAAGAATACTCCTAAGCCATAAGAGAGAGAGGAAAAGCATTTCGTACGAGAAAAGCCCCTTTCCCTTGGCTCCCAAAATCCGACTAATATAAAGACCAATGATAAACAAGACTCTCGCAGGTGCAGCCCTATTACTGCTTGCCGCACATCCAGCGCAAGTGCTTGCCGACGACGACGTACGCGATCAGTTCAATCCAGTTCGTACAGCAGTCACCTCTCTGAGCATTGCTCCTGACGCCCGTGCTGGCGGTATGGGCGATCTAGGTGCAGCAACCGATCCCGATGTGCACTCACAATACTGGAATCCAGCCAAATACCCATTCACCATATCACGTGCTGGATTCGCTATCAACTATACTCCTTGGCTCCGCAAGCTTACCACGGGTATTGCACTGCTCAATGCTACAGGCTATGTCCGTCTGGGCGACTATCAAGCACTGAGTGCTTCTCTTCGCTATTTCACGCTGGGCGAAGTATCGGGCGGAAAAGGCATTAGTGTGAAGCCTTACGAGCTGAGCGTAGATGCAGCCTACTCACGTATGCTGAGTGAAAAGTTCTCGGCAGCTGTAGGATTGCGCTATATCTATTCAGACATTACAGGTCACTATGACGACAACTCTACTGCAGGCTCAGCCTTTGCTGCCGACATAGCACTTTATTACAACACCTACGTCATGATGGGGCAGCGTGAGTGCCAATTGGCATGGGGTCTGAACATCAACAATATCGGTAGTAAGATCTCTTACGGCGACGATCGCTCCTACTTTATCCCCACCAATCTCCGTCTGGGCTTGAGCTATATGATGCCACTCAATGAGTACAACCGCATCAGCTTCTCGGCCGACGCCAACAAACTGCTCGTGCCTTCCATGCCTATGCAGAAAGCCGACGAACTCGACGAAGACTATCAAGAGCGCCTCGACAAGGAATATTACAACAAGTCGTCTATCAGCGGCATATTCACCTCTTTCGGTGATTCTGAACGCGGATTTAAGGGAGAGATGGAAGAAATCAACTGGAGCGTAGGTGCAGAATATACTTACAACGATAAGTTTACCGTACGTGCCGGCTACCACCACGAAAGCAAGATGCAAGGCAATCGTAAATATGCCACTGTGGGTGCTGGCTTCCGCATGAGCGTGATGTCGATTGATGCGGGCTATGTCATAGCCACTTCAGCCTCTAATCCCCTTGATCAAACCCTCCGCGTATCGCTGGCATTCGACATGGACGGCATTCGCGACCTATTCGGAAAACGCAGATGAAGATAAGAGTTGGAATGGGCTACGACGTACATCGCCTCGTAGCCGACCGCGAGCTATGGCTTGGCGGAGTTAAGATAGAGCATACGCTGGGGCTTCTTGGCCACAGCGATGCCGACGTGCTGATTCACGCTATTTGTGATGCTTTGCTTGGTGCAGCAGCCTTGCGCGACATCGGCTACCATTTTCCAGATACAGCAGCACAGTATAAGGATATTGATAGTAAAATATTGCTCAAGGAGACCACCGCTCTGCTTCATCAGCATGGCTGGACGATAGGCAATATCGACGCAACCATCTGTGCTGAGCGTCCCAAGATCAATCCTCACATTCCCGACATGATCAGTTGCTTAGCTCCGCTGATGGACGTAGAGCCAAGCGACGTAAGCATCAAAGCTACCACCACAGAGCGACTCGGATTTACAGGTCGTGAGGAAGGTATCTCCGCTTATGCCGTAGCCTTAATTCAGAAAGAGTAGACTGATTGTCGCACAACGAAGTATGTGCAGAAGCACAATAGAACATATCATAGGCATTTAGCCCAAAGAGCGTACGCTTTCGTACGCTCTTTTTGTTTTTTATTGCTGTCTGCTAAACCTCAAAGAGCATTATTATCAAGGCTAAACGAGGGCTTTTCTGTCCCGTTCTGATAGTTCTTCCATCGTACACCGCTCGGTGGTAATGCTGCCGCCGGGCGGTGGTAATGCTGCCGCCGGGCGGTGGCAATGCTGCCACCGAGCGGTGAACGATGGAAGAATGGTCATTTGCGGACGGCAGGATGCTTGTTTGCGGACGGCTAAAAGCCTATTTGCGAACGACAAGACTTTCGATGATGTTTCCATTGTAGAAAGGTGTGTATATTATCATCCATTTGGCGATGAGTCTCATGCACGCTCGTCATCGAGCCTCGCATGCATGGCCGAAGCGAGACGCTTCGCCCCCACTGCCTATTGGGCAAGAGCTTTAGCTGACAGCAATAAATTCAAAATGCCTTTTATGTTATCGTCCCTCGTTTGAAGGACGATAACATAAAAGGCCATTCTGACAGGATCTGTAGTGTGAGTAAAAACAATTAGAGTGTAGGCACAGGTACGACCTAATGCCTACACTCGTAATATTTTCGCAGCTACTCTTTTGCTCGCGGTTAGATGATTAAAAGATTTATGCAACTATCTCTATACGATAAAATAAGAGAATTTTGTCAAATTCAGGTAAAGCACTCCTCTTTATATATATGCGCGAAAAGCACCAACCTTACTTTTCCTTATTCTTACCCGAAATCAGCGGCATGAACTTCATCTGCTGTTCGATTTCACGCTGGCGCTTGCGCACATAAGCCGATGGCTTGTAGGAACTGAAGCGACGCGGATTGGGGAGCGTGGCAGCAATCAAAGCACAATCACTACGGCGCAACTCTGATGCGCTGCAACCAAAATTCTGCTGAGCTACAGCCTCTGCACCATAGATATCTGTGCCCATTTCTATGCTGTTGAGATAGACCTCCATAATGCGTTCCTTCGACCAAAGCAACTCTATAAGCACAGTAAAGTAAGCTTCGAGTCCCTTGCGCACCCATGTGCGGGAGGGCCATAAAAATACGTTCTTGGCTGTCTGCTGTGAGATGGTGCTTCCGCCTCTGCGTGCATGTCCCTTGATCCGATCCACGGCAGCATCTTGTATGGCTCCGAAATCGAACCCATGATGATGGAGGAACTGCTGATCTTCTGAAGCCATAACAGCTACGGGCATATAGCGAGACATCTCGTCGAGCGACACCCACTGATGATGCACCTTAGGCGCTTCACCCTTCACCACATGCTGCACGCTTCGTATCACCATTAAGGGGGTAATCTTCACGGGCATCCACTTGTAATAAAATACAGCTAATACAGATGATAGCAGGAAGAATAGGAAAGCAATCTTAAGTACCTTAAGAAACAATTTAAGCATACGCTGTTTAGTTTTCTGAGGTGTTCTATTAATAAATAAAGTATGCCATTCTGATGTGCGAGAGCCACCCATCTACCATACAAAAAAGGCTTACAGGATTATCTCCCGCAAGCCCAAGTATATGGTTGTACGATGCTTCTCTATAGAGACATAGCGTCGAGGCCATAAATGTTACGATCTACATTGTGTTAGAAAGGCAGATCATCTGCTGTACCTTCCTCAGTAGGAGCAGGAGCAGCTACATTCTGAACAGGAGCGGCGGGCTGAGCAGGAGCGGCGGCAGCGGGAGCAGCAGGTGCGCCATAAGCAGCTTGTGCAGCAGGATCAGCGGCAGCTACATCACCACGCTGAACGCGCCATGCACGGATGCTGTTAAACCAACGACCATTATACTCGTGAGCGTCGATATCAAACGATACAGTCAGCTCATCACCTACTTGTATGTTGAATTCCTTCAAGCGATCTTCGCCGAATACGTCGAATACGCAGTGCTTGGGAAACTGCTCGTGAGTCTCAATTACAAAGCTCTGTACTTTCCAAGGATTACCTGTACGAGCAGAAGTGCCGGTACGAGGCTCCAAGGCATGCGTGATTTTTCCTGAAATGTCCATTTATCTAATGCTTAATTATTAAGATTTTGAATTGATGTCGCGAAGATACGAATTTTCTTTTGGGCAGAAGAAAATAATAAGGGAAAACTTCCCCGTTCGTAAAATAATGCGTAATTTTGCCCTACAAAACAACTCAAAAAATCACGCATGAAATTCGTATTACCCAGTTCGCTGCTTTTGGCTCGACTGACCACTGTAGGCCGCGTTATCGTTCAGAAAAACAACCTTCCCATCCTTGACTGCTTCAGTTTCGACATCAAGGGTAGCTCGCTGACAATCACAGCGTCTGACAATGATACGACCATAACGACCACACTTGACCTGCTCGAGTGTGATGCTGACGTTCACTTTGCAGTCAACGCCAAGACCATGCAGGATGCTATCAAGGAGATTCCCGATCAGCCTCTTGAGTGCTACCTCAATACTGACACCTATGAGCTTACCATCGACTACCAAAACGGACAGTTCCGACTTATGGCTCAAGACGCTTCTGAATACCCCGTTCCTGCAACGAGCGAAGAAGAGCGTATCGACTTGACTATTAGTAGCCAACACTTGCTTTCTGGTGTATCACGTTCGATCATTGCTGCAGCTAACGATGTATTGCGCCCGCAACTCAATGCCGTATGCTTCGACTTAAGAGACCACAAGCTCGCTATGGTGGCCAGCAATGGCAACCACTTAGCACTGACCCAAGTACCTATGGGTACTCTCGATGCTGAGGGTACATTTCTTATGGGAACTCGTCCTGCATCTTTGCTTAAAGGCGTACTGGGCAAGGGCGAAGGCGATACACAGCTGAGCTTCGGATCAAGAAGCGCCATAGCCAAGACCCCTGAGTATACATTGACCTGCCGATTGGTGGATGGACGCTATCCCAACTATCGTAGCGTAATTCCGCAAAACAACCCCAACGTGGTCACGCTCAACCGCATGGGATTGATCAACACGCTGCGCCGCGTGCGCATCATGGCCAATCCTCAAGCCATGTTGGTGAAGTTTCTACTCGATGGTAGCACCTTGAAGATTACAAGTCAAGATGCCGACTTCGGTCGTTCGGCAGAAGAGAACATGCTCTGCGACTACTCTGGCACTCCTATGCGCATTGCTTTCAAGGGTACGACATTGCTCGACTTGATACAAAACATCGATAGCGAAGAGATTATAATGAAGCTCTCTGACCCCAGCCGTGCTGGCCTCATCCTCCCCGCAGAACAGCAAGAAGACGAAGAGGTGCTCATGCTCATTATGCCCTCTGTCTTCAATGACTAAAGGGTGTCCTATTAATCCTGGGAAAAAAGATTGATACATCTACGCGTTGGCGGAATTTGTAAACGGGTTGACAAGTTAACAGGCGAACAGGTAAGTTTGTCAAGTCCGATCATTTTCTTTCTTAACGAGACAAGTAGACTAAGACATATTTACTGTCAACTCGTTTACCCGTTAACCAAGAATTCCGCCAACGGGTTACATCTATATGAGGTTATAAAGCCCGCAACGAGAACATTTTACGATGCAGCTTTATAGCCTCATAAGCCCATTATAAGCAAATACTACAATACATTGAAACTCTCACTTTCACGCCCTATCATATTCTTCGACATTGAGGCCACAGGCTTGAATGTCGCAAGCGACAGAATTGTAGAACTCTGCTACATCAAGCTCTTCCCCAACGGAGAAGAAGAAGTTAAGACGCAACGCTTCAACCCCGGTCTGCACATCTCTGCCGAGGCATCTGCTGTAAATGGTATTTACGATGACGACGTGGCAGATTGCCCCTCGTTCAAGGAGAAAGCTACAGACTTAGCAAAGGCCTTTACAGGCTGCGACCTTGCTGGATTCAACTCCAACCACTTCGACATTCCCCTACTCGTAGAGGAATTTATCCGTGCAGGAATAGACTTCGACATCACAGGTGCACAGTTTGTAGACGTACAAGGAATCTTCCACAAAATGGAAAAACGTGACTTGACAGCCGCCTACAAGTTTTATTGCCACAAGGACTTGACCGAAGCTCATACCGCCGAAGCCGACACACGCGCCACACTCGAAGTGCTTGAAGCACAACTCGATCGATATGCCGCTGACGGACTGAAGAACAGCGTGCCTTATCTCGCTGAGTTCTCTCGCCGCAACCGCAATGTTGACCTGGCAGGACGCATCGTCTACAATGACCAAGGCGTAGAAACGATCAACTTCGGGAAATATCGTGGCAGAGCCGTCAGCGAAGTGCTGAAGCGCGACCCGGGCTATTTCGCTTGGATCATGCAAGGCGACTTTACACAAAACACCAAGCAGACCTTTATGAGAATTAAGCTCAGAGGAGTCTGACTCCATACGCAATCACTACAACGACTCATTCCACACACATTCATATGAAAGGCAAACACATCGTATTGGGCATCACAGGAAGCATTGCTGCCTATAAAGCTTGCTCTCTGATAAGGCTCTTTGTCAAGGCAGGTGCTGAGGTGCAGGTGGTCATCACGCCCGCGGGAAAGGAGTTTATTACTCCTGTCACACTCTCTACGCTTACGTCTAAGCCCGTAGTTAGCGACTTCTTCTCACGTCGCGATGGCTCATGGCATAGCCATGTCGACTTAGGACTGTGGGCCGATGCCATGGTGATTGCTCCATGTACAGCCTCTACTTTGGGAAAGATGGCCTACGGCATTGCCGACAATATGTTGGTGACAACGTATCTGTCGATGAAGGCTCCCGTATTTATTGCGCCAGCTATGGATCTCGATATGTATCGCCATCCTGCCACACAGCAGAATCTTGATACTCTGCGCAAACGAGGCAACCATATCATCGAAGCAGCATCAGGAGAACTTGCAAGTCACTTGGTAGGTAAGGGACGCATGGAAAAGCCTGAAGCTATATTCCAAGCCTTAAAAGAGTTCTTCGACAAGCAGACTTCTACTACGCAGACATTGGCGGGACAACGCATATTGATTACCGCTGGTCCTACTTACGAAAAGATCGATGCGGTGCGTTTCATCGGCAATTTCTCTACGGGGAAAATGGGCTTTGCCCTGGCCGAGGAGTGTGCGCGACGTGGAGCGGAAGTAGAACTTATTGCGGGTCCGGTGGCACTGCAAACGCAGCATGAAAGGATTCACCGCACCGACGTTACAAGTGCTGAGGAAATGTACAACGCGGCAATCGATAAGTTCGATCATTGCAACGCAGCTATACTCTGTGCTGCTGTAGCTGACTTTACGCCCGCTTCTGTAGCTGACCACAAGATAAAGCGCGAAGGGAGTGGCGGGTTGCACATTGACCTTGTACCCACTCACGACATTGCCCGAGAACTTGGAAGGAGAAAACGCCAAGGCCAAAAGTTAGTAGGCTTTGCGCTTGAGACGGATCATGAATTGGAACACGCTGAGGGAAAGTTGCAACGTAAAAACTTAGACTTCATCGTGCTCAACTCTCTGCGTACTCCAGGGGCTGGATTTGCCGTCGATACCAATCAAGTGACCTTGCTCTTTGCTGACGGCAAGCGCAAGGAATATGGTCTGAAGAGTAAGGCCGACGTGGCAAAAGACATCATTGACAACTTACGATAAAGCGCCTAAACGTATGAGAAGCAAGTACTTTTCTACTTCCAATAATCACCATACGGGCTGCACAGCGAAGGCTGTGTGGCTCGTTCTTGCGTGTATACTTCTGCTGCCCTTAGGCACTCGAGCACAGGAATTGGATGCCCGACTGACGATCAATCACCAACAGGTGCAGGGCACAAGTACATCCGTTTTCGAAACGCTGAAGACTTCGCTCGAACAGTTCCTCAACGAACGGCAATGGACGCAACTGCAATTTAAGAAGAACGAACGCATCACATGCAACTTCTCTATCACTATCAAGAAGTATTCGCCAAGCGAGAACACCTTCCAAGGAACGCTTTTCGTAAACGCTTCACGCCCAGTATATGGTTCTAACTACACCACAACGGTGTTTGCCTTCAACGACCCAAACTTCAACTTTACTTATCAAGAATACGATCAACTAGAGTTTCGCTCCGACGTGATTGACAACAATCTTACTGCAATGCTGGGCTACTACGTCTATCTGATCCTGGGTATGGACATGGATGCCATGGCTCCATTAGGAGGCACGGAGTTCTTACAAACAGCACAAAACATCGTGACGGGTGCTCAAAGTATGCAAGAGAAAGGATGGAAGGCTTTTGAAGATAGTAAGAACCGATATGCCATCATATCCGACATGCTCGATGGTGGAATGGAACCCTTCCGACGCATGCAGTATACTTACTATCGAGAAGGACTCGACGTGATGAGCGAAAACGTAGAAAGAGGACGTGCTGGCATCACACAAGCCTTAGGACTGCTCAAGCAGGCTCACGAAAACAAGACAATGAGCCAACTTCCACAGATATTTACAGAGTACAAACGCGACGAAATAATGAACATCTACAAAGGACATGCTTCTGCCAAAGAGCGTGAAGACGTGGTGAACATATTGACCCGAATCAATGCTTCACAAAGCTCATATTGGCGAGAACTAACTAAGTAGAAGTTTTCCTCATATAGATAAAAGGTACTTTCTCCTAAAGGGAAGTCCCATTAATTCTGAGAAACAAACTGGCATTCCCATAGAGATGCAATAAGAGTCTGATTCATGCTAAAACATCTGACTATATCTCACTATGCTCTCATCGAGCATCTCGACATAGACATTGCTGCCGGATTCTCCGTCATTACGGGTGAGACGGGAGCAGGTAAAAGTATTATGCTTGGCGCACTCAACCTCTTGCTGGGCGGACGCGCTGATGCAAAGGCTATACAGACTGGCGAGCGTAAATGCATGGTAGAAGCGATATTCAGTATCGAACATGCTGGGCTTGAACCTTTCTTTGCCAACAACGACATTGACTTTGATCCGCACGAATGCATCGTACGACGCGAAGTGATGCAAAGCGGGAAAAGCCGTGCTTTTATCAACGACACACCCGTGACTGCCGCCAAACTGAAAGAGATTGGCGCTTCACTCATTGACATCCATTCGCAACATCAGAATCTGCTGATTCGCAATGAGCACTTCTTGATCGATACGCTCGATACTATGGCAGAACAGCAAGAGGCTGTATCAGCATACCAATGCCTTTACGGACAATGCAAACACGCTGAGACTGCCTTGAAGCAACTGCAGGAAAAAGCAGCAAAAGGGAAAAGCGATGAAGACTTCTTGCGCTATCAACTTACACAACTCGAAGAAGCTTCGCTTTCCGACAATGAGCAAGAAGAACTTGAAAGCGAACAAAGCGTATTGGGCCATGCGGAAGAAATAAAGCAGGGGCTCTACAACGCTCAGAACATGCTGACGTCAGAGGAGCAAAGCGTATCGCATGCTTTGCGTTCGGCTGAAGATGCACTCAGTGCGATCTCAGATAAGTACAGTCAAGCTCAAGAATTGGCAGAACGGCTGAAAAGCGTACGCATCGAAGTGGACGATGTAGAAGCCGAACTTGAATCGGCTGTTGACCGAGTGGAGTATGACCCAGAGCGGCTTGCATTCATAGAAGATCGTCTGAGCTTAATCTACAATCTGGAAAAGAAGCACAACGTAAGTAGCATAGCAGAGCTCGCTGACATTACAGAGCAACTCCGCAACGAGCTCAATGCTATAGACAACCTGGACGACGATCTCGAACGGCAAACAGCCGAGGTGGAACGGCTGAAGGGGCTACGCAACCATGCCGCAAGTCAGCTCACCCAAGCGCGTAAGAAAGCCGCCCTCGTGATGGAGGAAGAACTCACCCATGCGCTGAAAGAATTGGGCATGCCCAATGCCACCATGAAGATGGACATCACACCACGCATAGAGCCCGACAATACTGGCGCTGATAAGGTGACATTCCTATTTTCTGCCAACAAGAACGTGCCTCCACAGAATGTGAGCGACATCGCATCGGGCGGCGAAATAGCTCGATTGATGCTTGCGCTGAAAGCGTTGATAGCTCGACGCACAGCATTACCAACCATCGTGTTCGACGAAATTGATACAGGCGTTTCGGGTACTATGGCTGAGAGCATGGCAAAGGTGATGAAACAGATTGCTGATACCTGCCAGGTGCTTTGCATCACCCACCTACCCCAGATTGCGGCTTTAGGAGCTAATCACTTTAAAGTATATAAGGAAGACAGCCAAGACACCACAAGAAGTCATATCATTCCGCTTAACGAACAAGAGCGTATAGAAGAAATAGCTCACATGCTCTCTGGCGCAGAAATCACCGATGCTGCCATAGACAATGCCAAAGCGCTACTCAAAATAAAATAAATGATAGAGGACATTGAAGTTTCCTATTAACAAAGAAGAAATACAATGAAGAAATATATTCTCCCCGTAGCCCTATTGATAGTTGCCACTTCTGCTCAAGCTGCAACCAACGTGGAAGCGAAAGATTCCTATAAAGCGATGCTACAAATCAGTACGTTCGACGAACAAGGGAAATTGCTCAAGACAGGACCGGCATTTTTTATCAATAACAATGGTGACGCCGTGGCTGCCTACAACTTACTGAAAGGAGCGAAACGTGCCGAAGTAGTAGACTTTAAAGGAAAGAAGTATGCCGTCTATCGCATACTCGGTGCCAACTCTAATACAGACTTGGTAAAGTTCAGTACTACGGGGGTAAACAAGAACGAATTCTTTACGATCTCTACCACCGCAGCAACGCAAGGGACTGCTCTGACGCTGCTTCACTTCACGAAAAACAAAAAGGACGTTATGCCACAAATTACCATAAGCAAAGAAGTGGCTTACGCTCCCTACAATTATTACGACATCAGTGCTACCAACGATAGCCTCAACTTCAACTGTCCGCTCATTGACGCACAAGGCATGCTTACCGCTATAGTTCAGCGCAATGCTGCGAAGAATGCCACTCACGCATGTGCCGTCGATGCTCGTTTCATCAACGATTTGGGTATTAACGCTACGGCTGCCTTTAATTCCGACTTGACGAGCATTGCGATCCCCAAGGCCTTACCTCAAGATCGAAATGACGCGCTTTCCTACATATATATGCTCTCTCAAGCAGATTCAGTAGCCTGCATGACGGCCTACAACGATTTCATTGATCGTTACCCCTCCCTGCCTGATGGCTACGTGGAGAAAGCTAAGTTTAAGGCAAATAGAGGACTGCTCGCACAGTCGGAAGCTGATTTTGCCACAGCGATAGACAAAGCGAAAGCCTGCAATGACTCCGCTGCGACCCAAGAGGATGCCATCCACTACACCATGAGCAACTTGATCTATAAGAAGATTATAGAGCAAGGACGTGATACGCTGCCGAATGGATGGAATCTCAAGCGTGCAGAAGAAGAGGCTGTGAAAGCTTACTCCATACATCCCAACGCACTATACAAAGTGCAAGAAGGCAAATGCCAATACGCAGAAAAGGATTATAAAGCTGCTTACGAAAGCTTCAGCAAAGCCTGCGAAGACAAGAACTTCGTTTCTTCTGAGACCTACTTCTCCGCTGCTCGTTCTCTGGAATTGGCCAAAGGAGACAACAAAGATGTGATAGCCTTGCTGGATAGCTGCATTGCCCATATCCCGGCAAAGTCTGACGCTACCTACGCTCAGTTCTACTTTGAACGCTCACAGCGTTTGCTCAAAGCTGAAAGATATCGCGATGCTGTAGCTGATTATAACCACTACGAGCAATTGATAGGCCCGCGCAATCTGACGGAACAATTCTACTATCTGCGTTCTCAAGCCGAAGAGAAGGCGCACATGTATCAACAAGCCATAGACGACTTACACTCGGCCATCGCTATGTCAAAGCAGCCTGTGCTTTACCAGATTGACGAAGCTGCTCTCTTGCTCAACATTGGCGAGACAAAGAGCGCAATCGAATTGGCTGAGAAACTCCTCAAAGTATTGCCCGAAAATCCTGACTGCTACAAAATCATCGGTGTGGGATATGCTGAACTGAAGAACAAGCCATTAGCTCTTAAGAACTTAAACAAAGCACTTGAATTGGGCGATAAGAGCGTAGTACCTTTGATTGAGAAATATAAATAAGATTCCTTGTAAATGAAGCTTTTACGAGCCTCACTTTAAAGTTCTCTTGCACTTAGCATTTACACTAAGTAAATAGATATATTACAACCCAAGAGACAGCACGAGAAATACAACACTATGATGAAGAATATCCTGTGGGCTATAATAGTATGCACATTAATGATCTGTCAAAGCTACAAAGCGCAAGCACAAGTAGCCCGTACCATTAGTGGAGTGACTGCCCGTGGACAAGGGATTGGCACTGACTACGATGACCAGCGCAACAGTGGATTCAGTAGCGATAGTACTGAGACGATTGATGTGCCCGAAGGCATCTACGCTTGGCATATCAATCCCCGATTTGGCGATATCATCCCTACTGAATACGACACCATCCCCCATGGTTTCCAAAACAGCAACCAGACGATGGGCATGCATGGGCATTACAACTATACAGGGAACTTGGGAAGTCCTCGCATCAGCCGTTTGTTTAGCGAAGAAGGTAGGAATATGCAGAGCAATCCGTTCATCTTCAAACTTCCCTATAGCTTCTTCTTGAGCGAAGCCCAAGATGTATTGTTTACCAACACAAAGTCGCCCTTCACCAATCTTACCTACCATTCTTGTGGCAACAAGCAGAATGGAGAAGACCGCATTAAAGCATTGTTTTCAGTCAATGCGGGCAAGAGAGTCGGCATGGGAATGAAAGCGGACTATCTATACGGCCGTGGTTACTATCAAGGACAGTCTACTGCCGACTTTGATGGTACGCTCTTTACCTCGTATCGTGGTGAACAGTACCAAATGCATGCATTCTTCCAACATACTTATCTGAAGACGCGCGAGAATGGTGGTATCGAAAATGACGACTACGTTAATCGTCCAGAGACGTTCCCCACACGATATGGTACAGGTGATATGCCTATCAACTTAGCACGTGCATGGAACAAGATCGGAGGCAATCAATTCTTCCTAACTCATCGATACAGCTTGGGATTCAGAAGGTATCGTGATGCTAAAGGAAATATTGTAAAGAAGCCGACACCTCCTACGCGCCAAGTATCAGAACCCAACCCACAGAAGACAGACAGCCTCAATAATACAGCAAAGACCATTCAGCCACGTCTGCCGCGCACACCACGCAATGACGAAAGCAAAGCTGAAAGCCAGCAACAAGAAGATACGCTGAAGATTACGAGCGAATTTGTGCCCGTAAGTAGCTTTATACACACATTGAGAGTTGATGATAACACACGTAAGTTTATCTCTAACGAAAGCAACAATACAGATAATCCGGGCTATTTCTCAGACTTCTACCTTCCTGGCGATTCAGCCTTCGATCGTACTCACCATTTGGGAGTAGAAAATACTTTTGCTGTGGAGCTACACGAAGGTATGAACCGATGGATGAAGATGGGACTTCGTCTATATGGCAAACACGAACTGGCCAAGTTCGATTTCCGCCTACCCGCACAAATGCAATTTACGCAGAAGACAAAGTTCACTGAGAACTACTTCACTGTAGGTGCACAGTTGATCGAGCAACAAAGCAAAATCATCCGCTACAACGTATTAGGAGAGCTACGCACTACAGGAAGCGATTGGGGCGAGTTTAATGTAGAGGCTGATGCACAACTGTTCATTCCGCTCAAAAAAGACTCTATCCGCTTTAAGCTTGATGGATTCGTACGCAATGAACGTCCATCATTCTACTACAGACATTACTACTCACGCAATGCTTGGTGGGACAACAATGACTTGAAGAAGATGTTTCACGCTCGCATCAACGCAAGACTTTCTTATCGCGACTTATTTGTGAGCGCAAGTTTGGAGAATATTCAAAACTACACCTACTTCCAAGAGTCGCTTGACCCGTTTACCAATGCAGATGAGTACACCTCTTACCACCACGCTGTAAGTGTGACACAAGCTAGCAAGAACGTGCAACTGCTTGCGCTCACACTCGGCTACAACCTACATGCAGGCGTGTTCAATTGGGATAACGAGTTGACTTACCAGACAAGTACCAATAAGAGCGTACTTCCCGTGCCCACATTTATGGCATATAGCAATGCTTACTTGCTGTTTAGAATAGCAAAGGTATTGCGCACGGAGATTGGCGTAGATATGCGTTACTTTACAAGCTACAAAGCGCCAGCTTATTCACCCATTATCGGACAGTACGTGGTGCAAGATGCAGCCTACGCTACGTCTGTAGGCAATTATCCTATTATCAATGCTTATGCGAACTTCCACTTGAAGCGCACACGCTTCTATATCATGGCTTCGCACGTAAATTACTCCTCGGGTAATGGTAAGCCCTTCCTCGTACCACACTACCCTCTCAATCGAATGACCATCCACTTTGGTGTGTCGTGGAACTTCGTCAATTAACACTGATAGCTTAGAAGGATAATGACACAAACGCACTTAATGCTATGTCATACCTACCGAAAAGCCCACTTCTTTAGCTAAAATTAAATCTATTGGGAGCAAGAATAAGAACGAAAGAATTACTTTTGCATTCCATATAACTTAAACACCATATACAGACAAGATGCAAACATCAATAGACATACGCCAACTCAATGAGCAGATTGAAGCCGAATCAAGATTCATCACAGACTTGACAGAGGGCATGAACCGCACTATTGTAGGTCAGAAGCACTTGGTAAACTCCTTACTTATAGGCTTGCTCTCCGATGGGCACGTTCTGCTTGAAGGTGTACCAGGATTGGCTAAGACATTAGCCATCAAGACTTTGGCTTCATTGATTGATGCAAAGTTCGGCCGACTCCAATTTACTCCTGACCTTCTTCCTGCCGACGTTATCGGTACAATGATTTATAGCCAAAAGGACGAAAGCTTTAAAGTAAAGAAGGGACCTATCTTTGCCAACTTCGTACTGGCGGATGAAATCAATCGTGCTCCAGCTAAAGTGCAGAGTGCTCTCTTGGAAGCCATGCAAGAGCATCAAGTGACCATTGGAGATAATACATTCGCTCTTCCCGAGCCATTCCTTGTGCTCGCTACACAGAACCCTATTGAGCAAGAAGGCACTTACGAACTTCCGGAAGCTCAAGTGGACCGCTTCATGCTGAAGGTAATCATAGACTACCCCACCTTAGAAGAAGAAAAGAAGATCGTCCGCGCTCACCTTAATGATAGCTTTGTAACGCCAAGTCCCGTCATCGATACGCGACGCATCGTTGATGCCCGACAGACAGTAAAGCAGGTATACATCGATGAGCGTATCGAGCAATATATTGCCGACATCGTATTTGCCACTCGCTATCCCAAACAGTATAAACTCGGCGACTTAGAACACTACATTTCTTTCGGTGGTTCTCCCCGTGCAAGCATCAACCTCGCATTGGCTTCGAGAGCTTGTGCTTTCATCAAACGCAGAGGTTACGTTATCCCCGAAGACGTGCGAGACGTTGCTGCCGATGTGCTTCGCCATCGTATCGGTCTTTCTTACGAAGCTGAAGCAGCCAACGTAAAGGCCGACGACATTGTGAAAGAGATTCTCAACAAAGTGGAGGTACCCTAACACTCATGGAAACTTCAGAACTGCTTAAACGCGTCAGACGCATAGAAATAAAGACAAGAGCACTCACCAACAATATCTTTGCTGGTGAGTATCACTCTGCCTTTAAAGGACGTGGTATGTCCTTTGCTGAAGTTCGCGAATATCAGCCTGGCGACGATGTGAGAGATATTGATTGGAATGTTACGGCTCGTATGAACAAGCCTTATATTAAGGTGTTTGAAGAAGAACGAGAACTTACGCTTATGCTCTTAGTTGACCTCTCTGAGAGTGAAACGTTTGGTACTAAAGAGCGTACCACGCGAGAACTTGCCACAGAAATAGCTGCCACTTTAGCATTCTCTGCCATGCAGAATAATGATAAGATTGGCGTCATCTTCTTCACCGACCGCATAGAGAAGTTTATTCCACCACAAAAAGGGCGTAAGCATATCCTCTATATCATCCGCGAGCTGCTCTCATTTGAGCCACAAGGGAAACGTACAAACGTGGCCGTCGCATTAGAATATCTGGTAAAGATTATGAGCAAGCGCTCCATAGCCTTTGTGCTAAGCGACTTCCTGGATCATTCAGATTATTCTCGTCCACTACTCGTTGCTTCGCGCAAACACGACGTGGTAGCTCTCCACCTCTTCGATCATTGTATGGCGCAACTCCCCGACGTAGGACTCATCAGAGCGAAGGATATGGAGACAGGGCATGAGCAATACATCGATACCTCGAGCCCATCCGTACGAAAATATTACAGACAATGGTGGCTCAACCATTGCAAAGCGTTGGATAACCTCTTTAGAAAGAACCAAGTGGACTACGCATCGGTAGCTACAAATGCAGACTATGTACGCCCACTCATGAATCTATTCGCACAGCGATAGCATAGCTCTCGCTTATTCACGTTATGACCAAACTTACATTACATATCAAAATTAGGCTTGCACTGATTATCGCATCATTGCTTTCCATTTTCGCTTCTTCCCATGCACAGGTGGTAGCAGAAGCCCAAATGGATACAACAAGCATACTCATTGGCCAACAAGTACGTGTACGCGTGAAATGTAGTGCCAATAGCAATCAGAAGGTCGACTTTCCCTACTTTCAGCCTCAGCAAGAGTTGACACATGGTGTCGAAGTGGTCTACAATAGTCAGATTGATACGTTGCGCTTGAATGATGGGAAACGCCTGCAACTTACGAGGTACTACACTATCACCTCTTTTGATTCGGCTGTCTATAAAATACCGCCTTTCCAAATCAAAGTAGATGGAAAGACGTATGCCACTCATGGAAGTTTAGGACTCAAAGTCAATACCGTAGAAGTTGATACCACACACGTTGACAAGTTTAATGGTCCTCACGATGTCATCGACCAGCCCTTTGAATGGTCATGGCAAATGCTTCTATTAGCATTAGCTGCATTAGTAATTCTCTGCGTAGCTTTAGCGCTTGGAGTTCGGCTGTCCGATCCTCGACTCATTACGCGTCGTGTTGTGATCCATCCTCCCGTTCCTGCTCACGTGACTGCTCTCAAGGACATTGATCATATAAAAAAGAATCCCATTGTCGATAGCAAGCAGTACTACATGGAGTTGACCTCTACCCTAAGGACCTACATTGAGAAGCGATTCGGATTTAGCGCACGCGAAATGACCACATCCGAAATCATTGAGCATCTCAATCAGAATGGGAATGAAGAGGCTATCAGCGAGTTGCAAAGCGTACTCGTCACAGCCGACTTGGTAAAGTTTGCCAAGCATTCACCTACTCTCCCCGAGCAAGATCGCAACCTCGTCCAGGCGCTTGACTACGTTCAGTCTACTAAGCTCCAGCCTCAACAACTTCCGCAACCACGCGTGGAGTACCAATCTCTCTCTAACAAGCAACAGATCGTATGGCGTAATGTAATGCGTGTACTTCTCGTTTTGCTCACAGCATTGTTCATCATACTGACGACATACAACCTCTGGCTTGCCTACAGCACATTTGCATAATCATAGCTATGACATTTGCTAATCCCGCATATTTTCTACTGCTTCTCTTGCTTATCCCATGGATAGGATGGTATTTCTTGTTCCGTTCGTCAAGTGAGAGCCACATCCGCTGGGCATCTACCGAAGCCCTTCGCAGAGTGCCCCATACTTGGCGTACTCGCTTGGTACACCTACCCTTCTTTCTGCGCACACTGCTCTACGTCTTGGCAGTTATAATTTTAGCTCGCCCTCAGACAGGAAGTTCTTGGCGTACCGGACAGACCGAGGGGATCGATATTATGATGGCACTGGATATCTCCACGAGTATGGCCACTCCCGATATCAGCCCCAACCGAATATCTGCAGCACGCGACGTAGCGCTTGAGTTTATCAATAATCGTCCAAACGACAATATAGGTCTGACCCTTTTTGGCGGAGAGGCATTTACGCAATGCCCGCTCACCACAGACCACGGCACTTTGATGCAAAGTTTCAAGGGAGCCAATTGCAACCTGCAGAACGACGGCATTATTCAGCCCGGAACGGCCATTGGTATGGGTATCGCAAGCGCAGTATCCCACCTTGAGAATAGTCCTTCAAAGAGCAAGGTCATCATATTGCTCACCGATGGTGCCAACAATACGGGCGAGATATCGCCTCTAATGGCCACCGATATGGCTAAGAACATGGGTATCAGGATCTATACCATATTGCTCGGTAGCAATGGTAAGGTCAATGTGCCCATAGCGCAACTTCCTAATGGCGAAGTGTACACCCAACAGATTGACGACACTACCGATCCATCTACGCTTAAGCAAATTGCCAATGAGACTGGGGGCATCTTCTACCAAGCGACATCGCGTTCCTCATTGAAACAGGTTTACGACGACATCGACAAACTTGAGAAGACCAAGCTAAAGGTCAGTCAGCACAGCCGCCATTACGAGGCCTATCAACCATTTGCCTTAGCAGCCATCTTGGTTCTACTCCTTGAAATACTGCTCCGCACCACATGGTTCAAGAGAATTTAGTAAGAAAGGCTCCCCATGCTGATAAGAATGCTCAAAATCCTACTCCTATATATACTATAGGAAATCTTTGAGCGGCAGAAGTCCTATACATTGCATAGTACTTTCGCCACGAGCTCTTAAGATCATAGCCATCGGCATACTGCATAAAAACTATTAAACGATTACGACATTGTTTCAGTTTCTCAATCCACAATATCTTTACCTATTACTGCTGATTCCGCTTTGCGTAGCAGTATACATCTATAGCTATATACGCTCTCGCAGACGAGCACCGGCAATGGGCGATGCCAAGATGGTATATGCCCTTATGCCAGGTCATTCCTTCATGCGTCGTCACGTGAAGTTCGCCGTCCTCATGTTGGCATTAGCCACGATCATCGTGGCATTTGCCCGTCCACAGTACGGACTGAAACAGCAGACCGAGACTGCAGAAGGCATTGAGGCCGTAGTCATGGTCGATGTGTCCAACTCCATGATGGCCAACGACGTATTGCCCTCACGACTTGATCGAGCCAAATTGTTGGTAAGCAACATGGTAGACAAGATGAAGAACGATAAGATAGCACTCGGTGTCTTTGCGGGTGAAGCTTATCCGCAACTCCCCATCACCTCCGACTATGCCGCAGCCAAGACCTTTATTGATGCTCTTTCTACGAGCATGGTCACGATGCAAGGGACCGACCTCGCTGCAGCTATCAACTTAGGATGTAAGAGTTTCTCCAGTGAGAAGAACGTGGGCAAAGCTATCATCATCATCACCGATGGTGAGAACCATGAAGGTGGAGCAGAAGAAGCTGCACGCGAAGCCTATAAGCAAGGCATCAACGTCTACGTAATCGGTGTAGGTACAAGCCAAGGTAGTGAAATACCCACCGCTCAAGGCCCCATGACCGATGCCAACGGACAGGTGGTACACACGGCACTAAACGAAGAGATGTGCCGCACCGTTGCACAAGCAGGGCATGGCATCTATCTCCACCTTGACCAAAGCAATAGTGCACAAGATGAACTGCAAGGCCAATTGCGCCAACTCAAGCAAGCATCATCATCGACATCATATTCCGCACGCGATGAGCAGTTTCAGGGCATGATAATCATCCTCCTCGTACTTCTCATCGTTGAAACGTGTATCAGTGAAACCAAGAGCAGCTGGACGAGCCGCTTCAAAATATTCAGCAAATGATACGTCATTTCTTTGGGCAAACCCTTTTGTTAATAACGTGTTTCTTCAGTATAGGCCTCACAGAAGCACGCTCACAAAATGCCATATATCGCTATACCCACATGGGTAACCAGCGTTTTCACCGCAATCAGACCGATGCTGCCACGACTTACTACCTAAAGGTCTTGAGCAAAGACGCAAGCAATAGCCGCGCCATGTTCAACCTGGCCAACGTCTACTTGACGAAAGGCAACGTGCATGCAGCCGACAGTCTATACAACCGCGTGACGCAACTCGAGCGCAATCCACAAATGCGCGCTATGGCATGGCACAATCGCGGCTACATCAGTCAGACCGCAGCGCTCCATTCACGCGAGCAGCAACAGCAACTACTGCGTCAAGCCATCGAACACTACAAGCAGTCACTCCGTCTTAACCCACATAGCGACTTGACGCGTTACAACCTGGCTCTGTGTCAAAAGCAACTCAAGAATAGTCCTCAATCGCAACAGCAGCAGAAGCAGCAACAACAACAGAAGAAGCAAAATAAGCAACAGGACAATAAGCAACAACAGAATAACAAACAGCAACAACAGCAGAACCAACAACAGCAAAACCAGCAGCAGCAAGACCGTCAGCAGACGGAGCAATACATGAACTTGGCTCGACAAGCTGAGCGCCGCGCACTGGAAAGACTCAAGAAGCAGCAACCACGTCAGCGCTCATTAGAGAAGAACTGGTAACAATCGGTCTAGTCCCTTCTGCCAATGTATGCTTGATAAGTTGCACTGTTACGCATCAGCATCCGCGTGCGTAAAGGATGCTAACAATGCGAATGATGACACAACAATGCTGCGACCTAAATACTTAAGACTCTAAATATGCCCCACATGCTACGCAAAATACTCATCGTGCTTGCCGTACTACTTCTTCCTCTGCAAGCATGGTCACAACGATTCTCCGCATCCATAGAGGATGTGGGTGGCTACTACCGACTCAGCTTCACAATCAATGCTTCGGGAGTATCGGGCTTCACACCGCCCTCGCTCTCTGCATTTGAGATATTGAGTGGCCCATCAAGCTATTCCTCGAGCAATTACCAAATGATCAATGGCAAGACGTCGCACTCCGAAAGTACTACGTATACTTACGTCCTCTCAGCCCGCAAGAGTGGTCATGTCACCATTGGTCCGGCAAGCATCAGCGTCAACGGACGTACTATCCGAAGCAACTCTATCAGTGTAAACGTGCAAGGTGGTAGTAGCCAAGGTGGCAACGCATCAAGCCACCAGAGCAATCGTCAAGCAAGTGCCTCTCAGCAAGCTAGCAACGGAGTGCAACAAGCAGGTAGCCCTGTCACGCAGCGTGACCTCTTCATCGACGTCACTCCGAGCCGCACACGCGTAAAGGAACAAGAAGCCGTACTGCTGACCTATCGTATTCATTCACGCGTGGGAGTGGGACTGTCCAACACGAGCCTCGTGCAGAAGCCCGACTTCAAAGGACTCATCTCACAAGAGATTCCACTTCCAGGCAATCAGATACAGACCAACTTGGAGCACCGCGGAAATGCCACCTACCGCACAGGCACCATACTGCAATACGTGGTGTTTCCACAGAAGAGCGGAAACATCGTTATCCCCAGCATCACTTTCAATTGTGCTGTAGTACAGCAAGACAACACGATGGATCTTGCCGACCTCTTCTTCAATGGCGGAGGTACGATGAGCGTGCAAGTAAATCGTACAGTACCCCAGATCACCTTACACGTTGATCCCCTACCCTCACCACGTCCCGCCAACTTCTCGGGCGCTGTAGGCAAGTTTTCTATAAGCGGTAAGATGCTCAACCCCACGGTGAAGACCAACGATGTGGCCACCTATCGCATCACGCTGAGCGGACTTGGCAACCTAAAGCTCATCACCGCGCCTTCCATCAATTTCCCCAAAGACTTTGACACCTACGATGCTAAGACCAATGACAACACGAAGGTAAGCACCAATGGTCTGCACGGAGAGTTGACCTTCGACTATACATTCGTGCCTCGCAACGTAGGCGACTATACCATTCCATCCGTAAGTTTCGTCTACTTCGACACAGCTACCAACTCTTATCAAACGCTTCATACGCAGCCCATCCACCTCCACGTGGCAAAGGGTGAGCGCTCTAATGCCGATGTAGATAAGCAATTGGCACTGCTTAAGAGCGATATTCGTCCTCTACATGAAACCGAGACCGGCTCTATCTTTGCATGGGGCGAGACTGGATTTTGGATATTAGTAGCACTATGGTTTATTGCAGTTTTCGCCGTATGGTACTTCACCAATGCTTGGAACCTTAGCCGTGCCGATATCGTAGGTCGCAAGCAGCGCAATGCGGGCAAGCAGACCATGAAGCGCTTGCGAGCTGCACAAGGCATACTCTCGGGGAAAGCTTCGGGCGACTTCCACGCTGCCGTGATCAACGCACTTTATGGCTTCATAGCCGACACATTCAATATAGGTCAAGCCGACCTCAACACCGAGAGTATACAAGCAAAGCTCAGCGAGCGAGGCATCGATGCAGCCTTGACAGATCGCTTGCTTAAGCTCATCGAGACCTGCCAGTATGCTCAGTATGCCCCAGGCAGTAGTCAAGACAAGCAAGCCACCTTCGACGAGGCTGTCAGCGTGATCAACAGTCTGACTCACGAACTTCATCCTTCTAAAAAATAGAATCGTATGCGCAAATCCATTCTCCTTATTATAATAATGAGTTGCTTTAGCCTCATCAGTCAGGCCATCACACCTACAGAAGCCAAGCAACTCTATGACCAGAAGAACTATACGGGAGCTGTCGCGGCCTACGAGCAGTTGCTGAAAGACTCCACACTGACTGCAGCACAGCAAGCCCCACTCTACTACAACTACGCTTCTTGTCAGTATCGTCTGCACAATTACGCACTGGCTGTATGGGGGTATCAGAGTGCCTTACGTATCAACCCCTCGGATGCTGATGCGGCTTTCAACTTGCAACTCACGCAGAGTAAACTGCAAGATCAGTTTGATGAACCATCGGAGATATTCTTCTTCAGTTGGACGCGTGCGCTCATCCGCCACTTCAGCGCTACTTCGTGGGGCATTACGGCTATCACTCTGCTCTTTCTCATGCTGATATTTGTGACAGGATTCAAGCTCTTGTCAAGCATTCCTATGCGTAAGGTATGCTTCGCCTCAAGTATTGCCCTTTTCATCGTCAGCATATGTTGCTTCATCTTTGCTTACGCCGAGGCGAACCACTCCTTTGCCGAGCGACAAGCCGTGATTATGCAGCCCACCAAGGTATACGATGCCCCTACAGCTTCAGCCAAGCCTCTACGAGAACTCCATGAAGGAGTGCTTGTAGACATCACAGAAGTTCAGTCTAACGGGTGGAAGCAGTTGCTACTGCCGGATGGGAGCTCATGCTGGAGCAACAATGACGCGTCGCTTAAAGATTTAAGGAATTAGTATACGCGTCGCCCACAGACCTATTGCGAAGCCTCTCTATTATACGCAACAATCAAAACAATGGATCGCCAACTCACTCTTTTGCTCAATGGAAGCCAGTCGTTGTATCTCGACGGGGTGGCTTGGACGGCCACGCGCACACTGACGTGGATTCCCCTTGCCTTCGTACTGCTTTACGTCGTCGTACGCGATAACAATCTGCGCGGCATATGGCACGTAGTGCTTGGCATCGCCCTATCCATTCTCTTGGCCGACCAGATGGCATCTTCGGTATTTAAGCCCTTAGTAGCTCGATGGCGTCCTACTCACAATCCCGAAATTATGTACTTGGTCGACGTGGTCAATGGCTACCGAGGAGGCAATTATGGATTCTTCTCCTCACATGCCTCCAACACCTGGGCCATAGCCACATTCGTATCCTTGCTCGCTCGTCGGCGTTTCCTCACCATAGGCTTAGCCTCATGGGCGCTACTCAACTGCTGGACACGTGTCTACTTGGGAGTACACTACGTGGGCGACATCACTGTGGGCACACTTTGGGGATTATTCGTGGGATGGGCCTTCTATCGGCTCACCGTCACTGGAGTGGTCTTAGAGCATCATCCCTTTCGCATCAAGCGCGCCCTTAGTCCTGCCGCCAATCGTATGCGCCCCACCAGCGGCAAGGTGCTCATCATCGCTCTGCTGCTCACCTACGTATACATTGCTTTTAGCGCCTTATTCTTCCGCTAAAAGCGCTTCTCTTAGTCCGTTTTTGTCCTTGTGCTAACGCCCATTCCATTAGTACATGAGGACTTCCTTTATTCATTATACTCCCCCACTCCATCATGGCTTTATCCAACATCGAAAAGCACTACAATAAGCATCCCGAAGACCTGCGTCTGCAGCGCCGGCACGGCATCGTAGAGTTCGAGACCACTATGCACCATCTGCGGCGCTTTCTTCGTCCCGATTCCTTTGTGCTCGACATCGGCGCAGGAACTGGGCGCTACACATCTGCACTAATGGCGGAAGGCTATCGGGTAAAAGCGGTAGAACTTGTAAAAAGAAATATCGAAGTCTTTCTCAAGCGTGAACCCACTGCCGACGTGGTGCAAGGCGATGCTCGATCTATGTCCTTCCTGCCCGACCATACTGCCGACGTCACCTTGGTTCTCGGTCCGCTCTACCATCTGATTGGTGATGAGGAAAAGCTGAAAGCACTTCGCGAAGCTCGTCGCGTAACAAAGCCTGGAGGCTTGATATTCGTAGCGTACTTGATGAACGAGTACAGCATTCTCTCCTACTGCTTCGACGAAGAACGGATCGGCCGACTTATGGAGCAAGGATTTGTAGACGAGACCTTCCATGTGCGCACTCCCGAGGGAGAACTTTATGACTATGTACGCTTGGAAGACATTGACCGGCTCGACCAAGGAGCGCAACTTCAGCGCGTCACCCTATTCTCGCCCGATGGAGCAGCCGACTATATGCGCACTCGCCTCAACCAGATGAGCGAAGCTACCTTTACCCGTTTCATAGACTATCAGAAATGCATATCCGAGCGTCCCGACCTCATTGGTGCTGGTAGCCACGTGGTAGACGTGGTGAGAGTGCCTCAACTGGGTGACTAAAGTTATCGGTCTAAGGCTAACGATGGTATAGGGCTATATCAAAGCGTCCGTACTTTGCACAAAGTACTGCAGTACTCCGCCCGAAGTACTCCAGTACTCTACCCGAAGTACTGCAGTACTTCGGGCAGAGTACGGACGCTACAATGTAGGCCATAAAGATTGCTACCTCTGCATGGACTTTTTTTTAGGAGCAATTAGTTCTGTGGGCGACGCATCTCGCGTCGGCATCATTAACCTTCAATCAGCCAATACCGGGGGCGACGCGTCTCGCGTCGGCATCGCCTGCGAGCTACAGACGCCCCCACTTTCTATAGAGCAATCTCTTGATTCGTGGATGATGCCGACGCGAGGACGCGTCGCCCCCAGTATAGGCTGAATTACTCTCAGACGGCCAGTTGTGTAGACACGTTCTCGAGCCGCCACTACTCAAGCAGTAATCTCATAGGCAGTGGGGGCGACGCGTCTCGCTTCGGCTTGCCACGCGAGGCTCGATGCCGAGCGTGTCAACAGAAATTTAATGATCTTTTTAACATAGACTTGGGCATCAAACCATCGCCAACGCACCGAAGAGAGAAGTTTAGCCCACTGCCTATGGGATCACTGCTTGGATAGTAGAATATTTCTTTCGTCCGCTTCACTAGGAAGTCTTCAATTCTAAAAAAATCATACACATGCATTCTCCGCAAGCCTATTTTTCCGCAACGGGGCGGACAGTAAGACCTAAGTAACGATTGTAGCTATAGTCAGATCCGAAGCGACTATTCTCGAAGAAAAGATAGTTAGCATCACCAATGTAATCTTCATAAAGCGAACTCGACCAATAATAGCCGCACGAACCATCGTAATAAATAAAGCCATCGTTATTGCGCCCTGACGCAGGTAAAAAAATAGTTCGCCCATTAGGTCCCGTTACGAGATAGCCACTTGCACCATTATAATTGGATTTCCAAGTCCAATCACACTTATTATAGAGTTCCTGGAATTCTGCACGTGACGGCATACGGCATTCCTTACCACACTTCACAGTGGCAACATCATCAGAGGCTTCGAGCGTGGTCTTACCATCAGATGAATTGTACTTGGTAGGATTACTTCCCCACTTGTAAGTGCTCCAAGAATAGGAAGATTTAGTCGAAGTCTCACCCCATGCATAATATTCGCCATCGGCATAAGGAGTGGATTGTATTTCTGATTATCAATTCCTATTTGTCCAACGAGGATGCTAAAATAGGCAGTGGGGGCGAAGCGTCTCGCTTCGGCTTGCCACGCGAGGCTCGATGCCGGAATCTATCGACAGAAAGTCTATCAGCCTATACCGGGGGCGACGCGTCCTCGCGTCGGCATCGCCTGCGAGCTACAGACGCCTCTACTTCCTATTGAGCCATCTCTTGATTTGTGGATGATGCCGACGCGAAGACGCGTCGCCCCCAGTATTGGCTGAAAGCCAACCCGTAACTAATCTACTTGTTGACCCTTCAACAAAAAAAATCACCCAAAGGTATTCATATATTAACGGCTCAAAGCTAAGCTATTCCTTGCTAAATGACTAACTTTGCACACGATAATTCCGGCAAGGGATGCTCTGAATAGGATAACCGCACGATGCTTGAAGACAAATTGGCTAGAGATCGTGATTATTAATCAGCAGACTTCTTAACTAAACAATGAACTCTTCCGAAACTAAGAAAGCCTTTCTCCAACTCCACCTTAGCGTAATATTGGCTGGTTTTACTGGGCTATTTGGCAAATTGGTAACACTCAACGAGACTACACTCACGTGGTATCGTATTTTCTTCACCGTGATTATACTGATAGTCTTTACAGGACTTCCCCGCATCAGGTGCAAGAAGCTTCTGCAGATTGCGGGGTGCGGTACGCTCTTGGCCATGCATTGGCTCTTGTTCTACGCCTCGATCAAGGCAAGCAATGTCTCGATTGGTGTGGTATGCTTTGCTTGCATAGGCTTCTTCACCTCAATCTTCGAGCCTCTCATATTCCATAAGAAGTTCTCACCCATCGAAATGATGTTGGCGCTTATCACGGTGGCCGGGCTGGTGTGTATCTTCTCGTTCGACGCTCGCTATCGTTTGGGTATCTGTCTTGGCATTGTCTCCGCAGCTGTAGCTTCACTCTATGCCACATCTAGTAAGCACGTGTGTACCGAGGTGAAAGCACGCGCAGCACTGCTCTATCAGATGATAGGCGGACTGATAGGCATCTCTGCCATTATCCCCATCTATCTGCAGTTCTTCCCCTCGACGCAGCCCGTTTGCGTAGTGCCCGAAGGAGCCAACTTGTGGTGGCTTCTGAGCCTTTCACTCTTTTGTACAGCCGGCCTTTATATTCTCCAAATCATTGTGCTTCGCAAACTATCGGCTTTCACCGTCAACCTCACTTACAATCTTGAGCCTTGCTATGCCATTCTCATAGCTTTCGTAGCCTTTGGCGAAGCTCGCGAGGTAAATGCATCGTTTTATGTGGGCATAGGCATGGTGATACTTAGCGTGGTGCTACAAACGCTGAGGTCGGCTCGAAGCGCCATGCAGACTACTACTGATTTAGCAGAAACGAAAGCGGAATAAGGCTGGAAGCCGCACACATGATTCTCACAGAAAAAGATCTCTCACAATGAACATCATAGCATTTTTCAAAAAGTGGTCACTGCCCTGTTCGCTACTCTTCGGCACAGTGATGTATCTACTCTTTGGCTACGTGCCAGCACTTGAGCCCATAGGCAATGTGGCCGGCCCCCTTGCTGCTAAGATGATGCCAGCAATCATATTCGTGCTGCTCTACGTCACCTTTTGCAAGATTGAGATAAAAGAGATGAAGCCACGACTGTGGCACTTCCTGCTGCAAGGCATCCGTACTGGGCTGGCAGGACTATTCGTCGTGCTTATATGCATGAGTCATAGCGCAAATGCAAAGTTACTGCTCGAGGGCGTATTTATATGCGTTATATGCCCTACGGCAGCAGCAGCACCCGTCGTAACAGAGAAATTGGGGGGAAGCATCGGTTCACTCACCACTTATACCATCATAGCGAATGTGTTTACAATGGTGATTATCCCACTGTTCTTCCCTATAGTGGAAAAGACTGCTGATATTACCTTTCTCTCAGCAGCTTTGATGGTGCTACGCAACGTCACGGTAGTACTTGTCGTACCACTTCTGTTAGCCTTACTGAGTCGAAAGATTGTGCCTCGATTTGTAGAACGAGTCAAAGCAAGGAGAAACCTTGGCTTCTACCTATGGTGTGTGAACCTTTCTATCGTTATGGGCGTCACGTTGAGAAACATTGTGCATTCTGAAGTATCAGGCATGATGCTCATAGGACTACTCATATTGCCCCTTATTGTCACTGTTGCGCAATTTGCCATAGGCAAGGCAGTTGGCCGACCTTTTGGCGCAAGCATCAGTGCGGGACAGGCTCTTGGACAGAAGAATACGGTGGTAGGCATTTGGCTCACGCTGACATTTCTCAACCCCTTGGCTGCCGTTGCTCCAGGAGCATACGTAATATGGCAAAACTTAGTCAATGCTTGGCAGATATGGTATAAAGAGAAGTATGGAGAATTGAAGTTTTAAGTCTCTTGAAATATTCAGAGCACCTATACTATACTCATTACCATTTTATTTCGTACATTTGCGAGTAAGAAAACCATTTAAATCGTCACATCATTATGCTTAACAAGAAGATTGAAGAAGCTCTCAATGAGCAAATTAATGCCGAATTTTGGTCGGCTTATCTCTATTTGTCCATGTCGGCTTGGTGCTCTGCAACAGGTAAGCCAGGTATGGCACACTGGTACGAAGTGCAATTCCAAGAAGAACAAGACCATGCACGCATTTTGTTCAACTACGTGGTACAACGTGGCGGTAAAGTTACGCTGAAGCCCATTGCAGAAGTTCCCACAGAGTGGAAGTCTGAACTTGACGTGTTCGAAGCCACCCTTGCTCACGAGGAGAAGGTGACAAGCCTTATCAACAACCTCTTTGCACTATCGACACAGGAGAACGACTTTGCCACGCAAAGCATGCTGAAATGGTTTATCGACGAACAGGTGGAAGAGGAAGAGAATGCCACTAACATCATCGACAACCTCAAGATGCTCAATGGCAACGGCTACGGCCTCTTCATGATAGACAAAGACTTGGCCGCACGCGTCTATACGCAAGCTGCTCCGTTGGCAGCTAAGGGCTAAGCAGCGAGCCACTTAATCTCCATCCATGCACATGCTAAGACGGAGTCACAGGTCTATCCGCAACAGATAAAGGCGATTCTATTCGTTTCCCCATGAAGTGGAAATGGATAGAATCGCTTTAACTATATATGCCTCACTCGTTAAATTCGCCAACACGTAAATAATAATAATTTATGATGAAAGGCTCTCTGTAGCAAATAAATGTGCTACATTTGCAGCATAACAAGAAAACAGACAATCCGATGAGACAGACTGAAGAACGATATATTAGCCTATTGACTGACTTTGGATTCAAAAGAATCTTTGGCACAGTGCTTAACAAGGACTTACTGATATGCTTCCTCAATAGCCTATTTGCTGGCAAGCAGGTAGTGAAAGATGTGAAGTATCTCAACTCCGAGAATGTGGGCGATGTCTTTACTGATCGTAAAGCCATATTCGACGTATATTGCGAAGGAGAGGATGGTGAACGATTCATCGTTGAAATGCAAAATGCTTATCAAACGTACTTTAAGGATCGATCTCTGTTTTACTCCACATTTCCTATCCGCGAACAAGCACCCAAAGGAAAGGATTGGGACTTCAAACTGAGCCATATCTACACCATTGCTTTGCTCAACTTCGATATGCATGAGGCGGCTTTTGACCAAGAAAAACTTAGCCACCATGTGCAACTCTGCGACACAGCTACACACAGGGTATTTTACGACAAATTGGAATTCATCTATGTAGAGATAGCCAAATTTGATAAGTCTGTAGACGAACTTGAAACGCTCTACGATAAATGGCTCTTTGCTCTAAAGAACCTTTACAAGCTGAATGAGCGACCAAAGGCGCTACGCGACAGAGTATTCGATCGCCTCTTCGAAGAAGCTGAAATTGCCAAGCTGACTCCTCTCGAACTACGTGAATATGAAGCAAGCCAATTTGCCTACCGCGACATAAAGAACTCTATCGAAACAGCTAAACGTGAAGGAAAAGCTGAAGGAAGAGCTGAAGGAAGAGCTGAAGGAAGAGCCGAAGGAATCAATCTTGAAAAAATTGCAACAGCGAGACGTATGCTTTCGGATGGAATGAATTTGGAACTGGTCACGAAGTATACTGGATTGACAAAAGAACAGATTGAGAATTCACCAGACGCATGATGAACATCCTATTGACTCCAAAGATCTACACAGATACCTCTATAGATACTCAGATGTACTTTCCCCTAATATTCTAAGAAATCATGATACTCGATATTACCCTACGATTACTTGTGGCATTAGCCCTCGGTGGATGCATCGGCATAGAACGTGAATATCGTTCTAAAGAAGCAGGATTTCGCACACATTTTCTCGTAGCATTGGGCAGTGCATTATTCTGCATCGTTTCGCAATACGGATTCGGAATTGACCTAAAGGACTCCTCACGTGTTGCAGCACAAGTCGTATCGGGTATCGGATTCTTAGGTGCTGGCACCATTATCTTCCAGAAGAACGTGGTTCGTGGACTCACCACCGCTGCTGGACTATGGGTCACCGCAGCCATCGGATTGGCTTGTGGCACAGGTATGTATGCTGCAGCCGTTATCACGACTATTTTAGTTATTCTCGGATTGGAAGTACTAATTTATTTCGTACCACACATTGGAACAACAACAATAGAGATTTCTTTTACGACTCCCTATAAAGAAAAGATAAAAGATTTCATGATTCAGCTCAAGAGAGAGAATATGGATATCTATTCTTACAAACTTAAGGAATGTCACAATGATGGACAGACCTATTATACGGCTGCCTTAGAACTTAAAATGAAGCGACGTCATAGTCATAGCAACCTCATTGCTCTGCTCGATGAATTCCAAGACGTGAGCATCTCTGCCATGGAATAATGAGCACAATGCCCCTTATATAGACTAAAGGTCAAGAGACAACTGCACTATATTAATACGTTATCTCTTGACCTTTCTTTATCTTGTTATTATAATTTCTATACTATACCATTATTACACAATTTCATCAAATTGGAACGGAAGTAAACAACTAATACTATCAAGCACTAATACTTCTCGCTGTCCATAAAGCAACACACGTATAGGTCCTTTCGCACGCGTCTGTGCTTCTATCAATGCTTGACGGCATACACCACAAGGTGAAATAGGCGAAAAGGTAAAATCACCATTCGTGCCACGTGCAGCAATGGCAATTGTACGAATAGGCTCATCGGGATATTTAGCATTGGCATAAAACATCGTGCATCGCTCAGCACAAGTACCTGCGCCGAAAGCAGCATTTTCCTGATTGCTTCCACTCACAATTTCTCCATTGCTCAGACGTACAGCCGCCCCCACGCTAAAGTGTGAATACGGGGCATAACTCGTATAAGTAGCTTTGCATGCTGCTTCTACTAACTCGCGATCTTGCTCACAAAGTTCGTCCAAAGCATAAGCCTCGTATTGAATAGTCAATGTTCTTTTCTCCATATGATCAATCTTATTTGATGAAAAATAGGTCATAGTTACAACTCGACCTTCAAGTAGCTCAGAACTTTTCTGAATGTGCATTCTCTTATAAGATTATAGAATGACACCAAGCGTAACTAATACCCTTACATCGTGCAAATATAAACATTTATCCTGCCATACTCATCACTGCACGCAAAAAAAGATGTGCATTTGTAATCACTACTTCTCATACCCCCATCCTATTACTTAAAAATTAGTTACAGACAGCATTTCATTGCCTAAAAGTTTCATGAGGCACATTTTTAGCAGTATCTTTGCAGTGAATTAAGAGAAAAAGAATGGAAGTTTAATCCAAGTTCTCCGAAACGCGGAGGACACAAAAGACGCAAAAACGAAATGGAAAAGAACAAGATGATCGTGATGCTGCAATATCGCATCCAACGTTATCAGTCGATGGGCAATGGCCCTATGTGCCAAAATCTCATCAGTGAGTTGAACAAGATTCAAGGAAGCCAAGCAGTTGCTTCCGTACAGGCCAATTAAGCCTATTTTAATTTAGAACAAATCTTATCAATAGATAACTAATCAGTTGGTTCAGTTTGAAACTGGACCAACTTTTTTTATTTACATGCATAACGCCTTCTATATAGACTTTCGAGGATTTTTCTGAAAGACTTAGCGATTAGCCCAATCTTTATTCCGTAAGCGAACTTATCACCTCCTGCACGTTGATATTTTCCTCATTGCCATCGCCATTCATGAGTTTTGAAAAAATACGTCTTTTACGTCCATTGAGGTTTTGCGGGCTCATACCAAGCAAATCTGCAACGTTTTTACTACTCAACTTTGCACAGAGCAAATAGATTATTTGTATATCCTTTAAAGATAGAGATTCGCTACATTCAACCATACGTTCATGAAGTTTTGGATACATCGCATTCATTGCTACTTTCAATCGTTCCCAGTTTTCATCTGAGAGACCGCACTTTTTATCCTTCAACTTCTCTACAACAGCGTATAGCTCTTCTGCAGCTTTCTGCTTAGCATCCTTCTTTTCTTGAAGCAGCGAGGTCAATTCAGCCACTCTATCCTTATGTTTATTCACTTCTTCTTGGAGTTCATCTTTAGAAACTTTCTCATCATCAAGCAGTTTTTGCAAACTACCCAACAACTTCTTCTCTTTCGACAACTCTGTCTGTTGTTGCTCAATCTGTTGCAAATAGCGCTGAGCCTTCATTTCATGCTCACGAATTATCTGTAATTGTTTTGCTTTGCGTTGCAAGTAGATATATATAACCATACCAAGCACTAGCAAGAGTATCACAGAAGTAATCCAAAAACCAATGATCCAATGTGATCGGCTTTGTTCTGCTTCTACTTTTTCCTTTTGCTGCAATTGGTAATTATATAAATTGTCCGTTTGGAATGCCACATCACTTTCTGTTCGTGCATACATACTATCCGTCAATACTTTGGCTTCACGAGCATACCTTTCCGCATCCTTATAGTTGCCACGAGAAAAAGAGATGAACATTAGTTGCCATGCAGCATTGTCTTTCTCTTTAAAATCAGAATCTTTTAAGGCTTTCTCATAGAAAAATTTCGATGAGTCTAACTGATTAATATATCTATAATAGTTGCCTCTTGTATACCAGACCTTAGCTATAGCCCCCTTCCTAACATTCTTCTCTTCATCGAATGTTTGAATACCTGCAGAAAGCTTCTTTATATAAGAGGTATCATTAACAGAAAGAGCCAAGTCTAAAATTTCATAACTTAAGATCTGATAACGATTGGTAGACTTGGGACACAAATCCAAAGACTTTCTATAACAATACAAAGCACTATCCATCTTATTCAAATTCACATAATAGGTTGCCATATTATGATACACATCTACCAACTGATTAGCTGATATATCCTTATTATTAACAACCTTCATCAAGGACTTCACAGATTTCTGAGCCAAGTAGAGCCTATTATATAGAGAGGCTTGCTGCATACAAATACTACAATACAATGGTAACTTCCGCAATGCTTTTACTTGATCAGCAAGCGTAATACACTTTTCGTATTGATAGATTGCAGCCGGTAAATCACCAGCATCACGATAAGCCCCTCCAAGTAGATATTCACTTTCTAGATACAAAGAGTCTGGTCCGTGTTTCTTGTAATATTCACTTAGAACTTTTACTTCCTCAAATGGGATACGACCGCTATAAGCTCTGTCATTTACACGAAGAACTCTTAATTTAAAAAAATTCTTTTGCTGCTCACTCATCGATGCTGTGTCACTAGTCATACTATCTAGTATCGATTTTGCTTTCATGCATGATTTATTACCTTTTTCTGATAAGCTACATGCTTTCCAAAAATCTGATGGCATATCGACCTTATCATTCTTGCAGCCACCACAAATAGTAGCCATTAACAGAGCTGTAATTAATAGTCTTAAAGTTTTCATATTCCAAAGATAAACAAAAATACTTATACAAGTCTGATTCTGATCAATTAAATACTTTTTCCTTATCACAAATGTCTACTTACTATATATATGAGTCCACTTGAAAAAGTCAGCAGAGCCGACCTAATTAATATTACGTTAGTTTAATACTAT
>JBNMGC010000007.1:0-53407 GCA_050873845.1 Alloprevotella sp. | reverse complement strand
ATCAACGCTGTAGAAAGTTTGATCGCTGATGAAATGGCTCTTGAGACAGCTTACGAGGGAACTCGTATGTTCGACCTCATCCGTATTGCTCGTCACATGAACAATGATGCCTCACTCGATGCCGATTATGGTACGAAATGGTTGGCATGGAAGATTGCTCGTCGTGATCACAAGTACAAGGAAAGCGCAGAGAAGCCTTACTCTACTAATTGGGTAAGCCCCATCTACGTAGATCCCACAGATTACGATCAGTCTCTTTATACTAAGTTGCTGAATCCCAGCAATTGGTATGTAGTAGCTCCTGAGAATAACTGATATTTCCTATTATCCTAATATTATAAAGCTGCGTTGGCTCATTGGGCTAACGCAGCTTTTGTCGTTATATACCCATACGTTTTTTTTAAGTGTTGCTGAATTCGCAAACAAGTTTTTGCACTATGAGCAAGGATATCCCCATCCCGTTCTGTAGCCGACGCTATGAGCAAGGATATTCCCATTCCGTTCTGTGGGCGATGCTATGAGCAAGGATATCTCCATCCCGTTCTGTGGGCGACGCTATGAGCAAGGATATCCCCATCCCGTTCTGTAGCCGACGCTATGAGCAAGGATATCTCCATCCCGTTCTGTGGGCGACGCGTCTCGCGTCGGTATTATCCTCTGATAAAGGGGTGAACTCATAGGAAGTGGAAACGAAACGTCTTGCTTCGGCACGTAGGCGAATAGTTCGAAGCTCAAGCCTGCTTAAAGAGATCTTACCAAGCTTCGGCATTGAACCTCGCTTGACAAGCCGAACCGAGACGGTTCGCCCCCACTTCCTATGGGCTCACTTCTTGCTCGTACTTGATGCTGACGGAGCACGCCCATAGTATTGGCTGAGATGCTCTCGGTGCGCACAGATAAAATGTCCTCTTGCTGATGAATGAGTAAGAAAGGCTTGATTGCAATGCACGAAACTTCGTTGTTATCATGCCTCGACCTAGGACATTCCGTTTCTTACTGATGATTTTGCCATCGTTCACCGGGCGGTGAACGCTCGTTCATTGGGCGTTGAACGAGCAGTCACTGGGCGGTGACTCGTCGTTCACCGAGCGGTGAACGATGGAACGAAGCCCGTCTGTGAACGGTAAGATGCTCATCGAGCAACGGAAAGACTAAGGATTAGAGTATGGAGCAACAAGAGCTATTAAATGCTGATTTTATCATCGGCTTTTAGTCTGTGCGGGCTGAAAGCTCATTCTAAAGCCGAAACTTGAAATCCTTAGCTACACATTGATGACTGAAGGGCTGATTTCTTATGACTACTGTCAACCCCAAATTATTGCACAACAGCATATAGTGCGTAATTATATAGGGAATAAACTATAACACCTCAAATAATTTCTTTATCTTTGCCCTATAATAGTAGGTGCATCGTATAGATAAGTCTGTTACTTGACATGTGCAGTTTGCATTGTGCGATCAAGAATTTTGTTACAATTTGCAGGCGCGAAAGGAAAGTTTTTCGTTCTTTGCTTCCAATTGTATATACTTTGCACTATCTTTGCATAAGATAGGCTGCGGCTCGGCATACCATTCAAGCAAGCTTGATGTTCTGCTCTCGCCTTGCACTATCTTTGCATAAAATAGGCTTCGGCTCGGCATTAAGAAATTAAGTTTTCTATCGCTGTGGAGCACTATTGACTCAAAAGAAAGACAACACATATTCCCGATAATAAAAACATAACATATACATGGAATTTTCAGCAAAGCAAATAGCCGAGTACCTTGGCGGTACGGTCGAAGGCGATGAAAACGCTTCGGTAAAGACATTTGCCAAAATAGAGGAAGGCGTAAAAGGCGCCATCTCTTTCCTTGCTAATTTGCATTATGCACATTATCTGTATACCACAGAGTCAAGTATCGTCTTGGTAAATAAGGACTTCGTACCTGAAAAGGAAGTAAAAGCCACCTTGATTCGTGTGGATAATGCTTATGAGGCAATAGCACGTTTGCTCACGCTTTATCAATCAACAGTACAGAAGCGTACGGGCATTCATCCTTTGGCATGCGTAGCAGCAAGCGCAAAGGTTGGCGAAAATTCTTATGTAGGACCTTTTGCTTATATCGGAGAGAATGCCGTAGTAGGCGATGGCTGTCAGATTTATTCAGGTGTGGTCATTGAAGAGCGTGCCACAGTAGGAAATGATTGCTTATTCTATCCGAACGTATCCGTTTACCATGATTGCAAAATCGGTAATCGCGTCACTTTGCATTCTGGTTGCGTGATAGGAGCTGATGGATTCGGCTTCGCTCCAGCTGCCGATGGTTATGAGAAGATTCCTCAGATCGGTATTGTAACGATAGAAGACGATGTAGAGATTGGTGCAAATACCTGCGTGGATCGTTCTACAATGGGCTCTACTTACATTCGCAAGGGCGTAAAGCTCGACAATCTCGTACAGATCGCTCACAACTGCGAAGTGGGTTCTAACACGGTTATGTCGGCCCAAGTAGGCGTGGCAGGTTCTACGAAAATAGGCCAGTGGTGCATGTTTGGTGGTCAGGTAGGTATTGCCGGCCATGCTGTAATAGGCGACCGCGTACTTTCTGGTGCTCAAGCTGGTATTGCTGGAAGTATCCGAAAGGGAAATGTCACTGTACAAGGCTCTCCTGCAATCGATGCCAAAAACTTTATGCGCTCAAGTGTTGTGTTTAAGTACCTCCCTGAGATGCGTAAGGAAATCGAAAGCCTAAAGAAGGAAATCGAAGAACTCAAAAAAGGAAAATAAGAAGTAAGAATCGCTCTCTATCTCACGTATTAGCCAATTTATGTAATTGGTACATGATTATCTATAGTACGTTTCTAAAAGAGTAGGAGAGAGGCTCTGTACTTTCCTTAGGATAAGATAAACATTCAATCATGTCGAAACAAAAAACATTGGCCGGCAGTTTCTCTTTGTATGGCAAAGGACTGCATACGGGACTCAGTCTGACGGTAACGTTTAACCCCGCTCCCGAAAACCACGGCTATAAAATACAGCGAATCGACCTTGAAGGCGAACCAATCATTGAGGCTATAGCCGAAAATGTCGTCGATACTTCACGAGGCACCGTAGTAGCTAAGGGCGATGCACGATGCAGTACTATAGAACATGCTATGGCTGCCCTTTATGCTATGGGTATCGACAACTGCTTGATTCAAGTCAATGGTCCCGAATTCCCAATCTTAGATGGTAGCTCTATACTTTATGTAGAGAACATCCGTCGAGTAGGTGTGGTCGTTCAGAATGCACCAAAGGATTTCTATGTAATCAAGAAGAAAATCGAATTCCGTGATGAAGAGACAGGTTCATCCATCATTATTCTTCCCGATGATCAGTTCTCCATCACGACGATGATATCCTTCGATTCGCAGTTTATTAATAGCCAGTTTGCTACGCTCGACAATATGGACGATTTCGCAACGGAGATTGCTCCAGCTCGTACTTTCGTGTTTGTGCGCGAGATAGAACCTTTGCTCAAGGCTGGACTTATCAAGGGCGGCGATTTAGACAATGCCATTGTAATCTATGAGCGTGAAATCTCACAAGAAGCCCTCGATCGTTTAGCAGATCATCTGCATGTAGAACATCGTGATGCTACGCAGCTTGGTTACATCCAAGATCGCCCACTTGTATGGCAAAATGAGCCAGCTCGTCACAAGTTGCTCGATATCATAGGCGATATGGCGCTTATCGGACGTCCTATCAAGGGTCGTATCATTGCTACTCGTCCAGGACATACCATCAATAATAAGTTTGCGCGTCAGATGCGTCGTGAGATACGTAAGCACGAAATACAAGCGCCCAACTACGATCCCAATGAAGAACCGATGATGGATGTCAATCGCATTCGCGAACTGCTTCCTCATCGTTATCCCATGCAATTGGTCGATAAGGTAGTAGAGACTGGCTCCAACTATATTGTGGCAGTGAAGAACGTAACTTCCAACGAAGCCTTCTTCCAAGGCCATTTCCCACAGGAACCCGTTATGCCTGGTGTGCTTCAGATAGAAGCAATGGCTCAGGCTGGTGGACTCCTTGTACTCAATTCTATTGAGGAGCCCGAGCGTTGGAGCACCTACTTCTTGCGTATCAACGACGTGAAATTCCGTAAGAAGGTCGTTCCGGGTGATACACTGCTCTTCCGTGTAGAATTGATGGCTCCTATTCGTCATGGCATCTCCTCTATGCATGGCTTTGCTTTTGTAGGCGAGACTATCGTGATGGAAGCCACTTTTACGGCGCAGATCACTAAGAACAAATAAGTTTATCTCCTACCCATCGGAGATTCCTAATATATCCACTTTACTCTTTGATATGATAAGCCCCTTAGCATATATCCACCCCGAAGCCGTAATCGGTGAGGGCTGTGAAATCGGTCCTTTTTGCTACATCGATAAGAATGTAGTAATCGGTAAGAACAATCGTCTGATGAATAGCGTGACCATCTTGTCGGGCGCACGCATTGGCGATGGCAACGTTATCTTCCCTGGTGCTGTAATCGGTGCTATCCCACAAGATCTCAAGTTCAAGGGCGAGGAGACCACAGCCGAAGTGGGTAATAACAACACCATCCGTGAGAATGTCACCATCAATCGTGGTACTGCTGCCAAAGGCAAGACCGTGGTCGGCAGCAACAACTTGTTGATGGAAGGCATGCACGTAGCCCATGATGTTGTAGTCGGAAATGGTTGTATCATTGGCAACACAACCAAACTCGCTGGTGAAGTTGTGGTAGATGATTTTGCGATTATCTCAGCTTGTGTGCTCGTTCATCAGTTCTGCCACATTGGTAGTTATGTGATGGTAGGCGGTGGTACACGCACAGGGCAGGACATTCCTCCCTTTGTGATGGCTGCTCGCGAACCTGTAGCTTATTGTGGCTTAAATCTTGTAGGACTTCGTCGTCGCGGCTTTACCAATGAAACTATTGAAAACATCCATAATGCTTATCGCCTGCTCTATCAGCGTGGTAAGTTGCGTGAGGAATGCCTGAAGGAAATCCGCGAGACCATTCCTATGTCGTCCGAAATAGAGTATATACTTGACTTCGTGACCTCATCAAAGCGAGGCATTATCAAGTAATCCCCACTCCTTTGATTCTTAGCTTATGATATTTAGAATAAAATACGTTTGCGAGGAAGTAGATGACTTCTTGCGCGAATTGAAAATTGATAGTGACGCCACTTTCCTTGATCTCAATAAGGCTATCCTCAGTTCATGTGGTTATGCCGATGATCAGATGACCTCCTTCTACATCTGCAATGATGAATGGGAACGAGGCGTACAGATTACGCGTGAGGATATGGGCTTAGGCGATTCCGATGAGGATATCTACGTAATGGCCGATACCCGGCTTTCAGAACTCATCGAAGATGAAGAGCAACACCTTGAGTTCGTATTCGACCCATTCAGTGACCGCTGCTTCTATCTCGATGTGAAGGAAGTGCTTTCAGGCGATCTTGATCAGCCTGAAGTAATCCGCTCGCGCGGCAACGCCCCTCAGCAGATAGAGTTGATGGACGACGATCCCTTAGCAACAGGAAAGGGAGGTAAGAAGAAAGCCTCTGCAGGCTATGACGACGACTTTGGCGATGACCCCATCATGGGTGGAGCGTCGTACAATGACGATGAAATAGACTGGGATGGTTTTGAAATATCAGACGGAAATAATCTTTAATTCTGCGAGGGTGCGTGTATAGAGCTGACACAAGTTTCTTCTGTGTTCTCTGCACGCACCCTCGTTCCTTTAAAAGAGAATGGATAAAACCCTCAAGGTAGTAATAGGACCCACTGGAATAGGCAAGACAGACTTCGCTATCCGTTTAGCTGAAGAGCACGGCTGTCCGATACTCAATGCCGATTCGCGCCAACTCTATCGTGATATACCTATTGGTACAGCAGCTCCAACAGCCGAGGAACAAGCCCGTGTGAAACACTATTTCGTGGGCACTCTCGGCTTGGAAGACTATTACAGCGCTGCACAGTATGAGCACGATGCATTGCAATTAATGCAAGAACTTTTCAAAGATCACGATACGCTGGTCATGTCTGGAGGATCAATGATGTATGTCGATGCGGTATGCAATGGAATCGACGATATTCCCACCGTCGACGATGAGACTCGCTCTCTTCTGAAGCATCGTTATGAGACAGAGGGACTTGAACCTTTGGTGGCAGAACTACGTCTGCTTGATCCCGAGTACTACGACATCTGCGATAAGCGCAATCCAAAGCGTGTGGTCCATGCTCTCGAAATATGCTACATGACAGGGCGTACTTTCACCTCCTTTCGCGTACGTCGTGAGGTGCAACGCCCCTTTCGTATAGAAAAGATAGGACTTCAGCGACCGCGCGAAGTACTCTTCGATCGTATCAATCGTCGAGTCGACCATATGGTGGAACAAGGCCTACTTGATGAAGCACGCCGTGTATTACCTTTCCGTCATTGCAATTCGCTTAATACTGTAGGTTATAAAGAGCTATTCCAATATTTTGATGGAGCGTGGGATCTCGACTTTGCACTTGAGAAGATACGCCGCAACTCTCGCGTCTATGCCAAGAAGCAGATGACGTGGTTTAAGAAAGATCCAAAGGTCGCGTGGGTAGAATTGTAAAGAATCGGCAATCTTGTCAGTTTATGTCTTAAAGGACTTTTTCTCTCTCAGTACAATAAAAGCCCTCCATCCTCGCCCCGTTCATTCTCAGAAAGCCATCGAAATCGTAATAATCGCGTGTTGCAACATGAATTAGCACTTCAACACGTGTGCAATGTTCATTATTTCTTTAACTTTGCAACCATAATCCATATACATACACTTCTATGAGCAACAAATCCAAAGGAGCATTCAGTATGCTCATGCGTCTCTTACGCGCTTGCTGTAGGGGCATTCGCAATGCTTGGAAATGGTATAAAGGACAATATGTCGGACGCCCTTGGTGGTACAAGACCATCACAGCCATATGGTCGTTCTTCGCATTCATCCTTTTCTATTGCTTTGCCGTAACGTTCAATCTCTTTTGGCTTTTCGGTAAATCACCCTCAATAAGCGATATCATCCATCCCAAAACGGCCGCTGCTTCCGAAATCTATAGTGCAGATGGTAAACTCTTGGGTAAATACTTCAATGAAAATCGTTCCCCTGTACCTTATGACTCAATCAATACAGCGTTTTTCGAAGCATTAGTATCTACTGAGGATGAACGCTTCTTTCAGCATCACGGCATCGACTATAAAGGAATCTTTGCTGCGGCAAAGGATGCCATGCATGGTCATGCACGTGGCGCATCCACCATCACGCAGCAGTTAGTCAAGAACATGTTCCGTGTGCGAACGCAGTATTCAACGGGACTCTTAGGCAAGATACCAGGCTTGAGCATCGTCATTATGAAGAGTAAGGAGATGATCATAGCCACGGAGATTGAAATGTTCTGCGACAAACGCAGGATTCTTGAGATGTATGCTAATACCGTCGACTTCGGTTCGAATGCGTATGGCATCAAGACGGCTGCCAAGACCTACTTCAATACGCAACCCTCGAAGCTCAAACCCGAAGAGGCTGCCGTACTGGTAGGTATGCTCAAGGCAACGACCGCCTATAATCCCCGTATCAATCCAAAGAATTCCCTCCGTCGTCGCAACACGGTGCTTACCAATATGTATGAGCACCGCTCCATGTTGGCAGAGCGCTTTGGCGATGTCTATATAGCCGATCGCTCTACCCTCGATCGTTTGACGGAAAAGCCCATCAAGCTCAACTTTAGCGTAGAAAGTGCTTATGATGGCGAAGCTCTCTATTTCCGCGATGCACTCAAGGACTATATCAGTGAGAAATGTCCCGACTTAGACGTCTATTCTGATGGTCTGAAGATCTATACCACGCTCGACTCGCGCATGCAGAAATATGCAGAGAAGGCTGTTCATGATCAGATGAAGAAAGTGCAGCAAAATTTCGATGCGCACTGGCGCGGAGTGGGCGACCCTTGGCGTGACGAGAAGGGCAACGTGATACCAGGATTTATAGAAGACAAGGTGCGTAAGACTGACACCTATAAGATGCTTCAGGCTCGTTTCCCCAACAATCCCGACTCTGTAGACTACTATCTCAACAAGCCTCACGATGTGACCCTCTTCAGCTACGATGGTCCTATTCATAAGGAAATGTCGACCGTCGACTCGCTCAAGTATATGGTCAAGTTTATGCATACAGGTTTTGTAGCCATGGAGCCCGAGACAGGATACGTACGTGCCTACGTGGGCGATATTGACTTCAAGACATGGAAGTATGATAAGGTGCGCTCCATGCGTCAGCCTGGTTCTACTTTCAAACTCTTTGTCTATGCCACAGCGATGAAGCAGGGACTCACTCCTTCTGATGTACGTAAGGATGAGTACATCCGCATGGAAGTCTATGACAAGAAGCGCGATACTACTGAAATATGGCAACCGCACAATGCCAACGGACGCTTCTCCAATGCAGAGGTACCCCTTCGTTCTGCCTTTGCTCAGAGTATCAACACCATAGCCGTGAAGTTGGGACAGGAAGTCGGTATCTCCAACGTGATACAGACCGCCAAGGATATGGGCATCAAGTCTCCGCTCGACGATACTCCCTCATTGGCGTTAGGCTCCAATGACGTCAACCTCTTCGAACTCGTCAATGCCTATGGAAGCGTGGCCGACGATGGTATGCACGTAGAGCCAGTAATGGTGACAAAGATCGTAGATGCCGATGGCAACGTCGTATTTGAGCCCAAAGCAGAAGAGACGCGTGCACTGCCTCAGACTGCTGCCTTCTATATGCAGAAACTTCTTGAAGCAGGTACAACCGACGCAGGTGCTACCTCACAAACACTCCGTTCGGGCACCTATCTTGGTCCCTATGCAAGCAAATTGGATATGGGTGGTAAGACGGGTACTTCAAACAACCACTCCGATGCATGGTTCGTCGGCGTCACACCGAGCTTGGTAGCAGGCGCATGGGTTGGAGGAGAATATCGAAGCATCCACTTCCGCACAGGCGCTTTAGGCCAAGGAAGTCGTACCGCTCTGCCCATCGTAGCGCAATTCTTGCGTAGTGTAATGGACGATGCTTCGCTTCGTAGCAAATACTGCCATAAGTATGGTCTTCCTCCTTCAGATGTAGATGCGTCTACTTATGAGGCAGTATACAATCCTCCTGCAACTCGCAACGATTCCCTAAGCAACGACTCTATATCTCATAGCGAAGGCGATGAATATAACGATGAGAATCTCATGGGCGGTGAAGGTGAAAGCAGTAACGAAAATCATAGTAGTGCAAACTCCGAGCAAGAGTCTACATCGCCTACGCATCATGAGAGCACCACGCACTCTTCATCACCTCAAAGTACGCCTTCACAGAGTAATTCTCCTCAATCATCTTCAAAGGGAAAGAAGAGTAAGGCTAACAATGCTGAGAGTCTTTTTGAATAATCTTCTTAGGTATCGTGTACGATGTACTTGATATGTAAAGTTACATCGTTCCGAAAGCACCACAGATTAAGCCAAGAACCTACTATTTCTATGTGAAAGGTAGGCTCTTGGCTTAGTCTTTATCTTGTGTTCTTATCAGTTTTGTGGGCGACGCGTCTCGCGTCGGCGTGGTTAGTTAGCATCAATCTGTTAGATCACACACTTTCTGAGAAAACTTGTTGCTGCCGACGCGAGACGCGTCGCCCACAGAACTGATGAATTTGTGCGATCGATAGATGTTTTAGCTTAGTAACATGAGATTTATGCTATGGCCGCTTGATGCCACGCACTCACAAGAAAAAACTAAGAGTCAGCCCTCTATTATGGAAGGTTGGCTCTTAGTATATATAAGATATCCTTGTAGAAAAATGGTGTATCTGATGTATTACTTGTTCAGATAAGCTTCTACGTTCTTCTCGATGCGGGCAAGCACGTCACCGCTTTCTTCAGGAACGAACTTCTCACCTGTGATGTGTTCGTAAAGTTCGATATAGCGGGCAGAGATGCTGCTGACGATTTCATCGGTCATCTCGGGCACTTGCTGTCCTTCCTCACCTTGGAAACCATTGTCCATCAACCATTCGCGTACGAACTCCTTAGAGAGCTGCTTCTGAGGCTCTCCATTCTTGAAGCGTTCCTCATAACCTTCAGAGTAGAAGTAGCGTGAAGAGTCGGGGGTGTGGATTTCGTCCATCAAGTAGATCTTGCCGTCGTGCTTACCAAACTCATACTTCGTATCAACGAGAATCAAGCCGCGCTTTGCTGCAATCTCTGTACCACGTTCGAAGAGGGCGAGGGTGTACTTCTCAAGTACGGCATATTCTTCGGGAGTAGCCAGTCCGCGAGCCAAGATTTCCTCTTTAGAGATGTCAGCATCATGCTCGCCGATTTCAGCTTTTGTAGTCGGAGTGATGATGGGGGTGGGGAACTTCTGATTTTCCTTCATACCCTCGGGCAGTTTCACGCCGCAGATCTCACGTACACCGCTCTTGTAAGCACGCCATGCGCTACCGCAGAGGTAGCCACGTACGATCATTTCTACGGGGAAACCCTCGCACATCACGCCTACGGTTACCATAGGATCAGGAGTGGCAAGTTTCCAGTTGGGGCAGATGTCAGTGGTAGCATCGAGAAACTTTGCTGCAATCTGGTTGAGCACTTGACCCTTAAAGGGAATGCCTTTGGGCAAGATCACGTCAAAGGCAGAGATACGGTCGGTAGCAACCATAGCCAATCGATCGCCCAGGTTGTACACGTCGCGTACTTTACCATGGTATACACTCTTTTGTCCGGGAAAATGGAAATCGGTTTTAGTTAATGCAGACATTGTAGTTTATAGATTATGGGGTAGGAGCTATGCGGCATGATTGCACGTATAGATGTCCTATTCCGAGTTATGATTTTCTTAGGTGTATAGTCCTTATAAAAGCATTAAAGGCAACATGTAAAAGCCTCGCAGCGTTGGTCGTTGGGGGAGCTGACCATGTGAATGCTCTTACATGTTACCTTTGTGATGTCTTAGGATTGGGGTGGGGTAGAGGGGTGCGCGTCTTCTTTTGCCGACGTGGGGGCAGCCTCAGCATCCTTTGCCTCGCGCAATTTCTTGCGTCGTTCGTCATCGCGGTTGTATGCCTCAACGATGCGTGTCACCAGCTTGTGGCGGATGATGTCCTTCTTGTTCATTTCGATGAAGGCAATGCCCTCAATGTCTTGCAGGATGCGTTGTGCTTCGATGAGTCCACTCTTTTGTGAAGGCGGAAGGTCTATCTGTGTACGGTCGCCCGTGACGATCATCTTCGTGTTCCATCCCATGCGGGTCAGAAACATCTTAATCTGCGCGGTTGTCGTATTCTGTGCTTCGTCGAGAATGACCACAGCGTCGTTGAGCGTACGCCCACGCATGAAGGCCAACGGAGCTATCTGAATCACGTTCGTGTCCATATACTCTTGAAGCTTTGCTGCCGGTATCATCTCCTGCAGAGCGTCATAGAGCGGCTGCAAATAAGGATCAATCTTATCCTTCATGTCGCCAGGAAGGAAGCCCAACTTCTCACCAGCTTCTACGGCGGGACGGCTCAAAATGATTTTCTTTACCTCTTTAGCCTTGAGTGCCTTCACAGCCAAAGCAATGGCAGTATACGTCTTACCCGAACCAGCAGGACCAATGGCAAATATCATGTCGCTCTTATCGTAAGCCTCTACCAATCGGCGCTGGTTTTCTGTACGTGGTGTGATAGGCTTTCCGCCTGTGCTGTACACGATCACGTCGCCCGCGTGTTCACTCGTTGTGCTGTTGCCTTTGATGATGTTGAGGATGTCCTCTTCTTGTAAGCGATTGTACTTCGTACAGTGCTTCTCCAATTTCTGAAACACTTCTTCAAAGGCAGCCATGTCCTCTTCGCCTCCCATTACGCGCACCACGTTGTCGCGTGCCATAATGCGCAGTTTCGGGCAAAGTGCTCGCAACATCTTAATGTTGACGTTGTTGACTCCGTAGAATATCACGGGGTCGGCTTCTTCAAGTATGAAATGTTTCTCTATCATGTTTCTCTATCTGTTGTCGTAAACCATACATTGCATGGACTATCTCAAGAGAAAAGCCCTCTTTGTATTGCTTTTGCCGACAAGGATACACTGTATTCGTTTTTATTTGCATGCAAAATTAAGAAATCCCGTGGAAATGCACTAACTTTGTGCGAGCAAAGTTTACGTACTTTATTTAAAAGGTACGTGAGCCTGTTAGGAAACACGCCGTTCTCCGATACTTATCATTCGCATGCATCCTTATGAAAAGATTATATACCCCTCGCCGCATCCATTTTATTATAGCATTTGCTGTCATGGTAGTTGTACTTTCTATTATGAAATGTACACACCCCGAATGGCTCCTTCCTCGTGTGCATGAAGCGGAGCAGCCCAAGATTGCAGCTCATGAGCCCGACAGCATAGAGCAGCAGGCAGCAAAAGTAGATCAGCTATTCTTAAAACGCCGTTCTCCACTCGCCATGCTCAAGGCCGATGGCACGCCTGTGAAGAATCGAGTCACCAGTGTGCCGAGGTTTGAGACGTCCTTTCCTGATCTCAATGATGTGCAGTATGCCACTGCCAGCCGTCTTGGCATACCTCAGATCGCCAATCGCGAGGAGGCCCATCGCCATATGAAAGACTTGGTCTACATAGCTGACAATCCTTTCTACAGTGTACAGCGCCTCCGTCAGTCTATCCCCTATCTGGTGCCACGTGCGGCAGTTTTGCTCAACGAGATAGCTCGTGCTTTCAATGATTCACTGGTCACAAAGGGTTATCCCCCTCACAAATTGCTGATTACTTCCGTACTCCGAACTCAAGAGGATGTGCAGCGCCTTCGCAATTTCAATCAGAATGCGTCGCAAAACTCCTGTCATCAGTTTGGCACCACCTTTGACATCTCTTACAATCGTTTCCTTGAAATTCACGAAGATGGAAGTAGCGACATCCGCTGGGTCACCGTGTATAAGTCGATTCTTGCAGAAGTGCTCAATGACATGCGTCAGATGGGTGCATGCTATGTGAAGTACGAAGTGCATCAGTCTTGCTTCCATATTACGGCAAGATAAGTTTATAAGTATAAAGTATAAAGTATTACATTCGGGAAGTATTACATTCGGGGCGCAGCGCAGGGTAATATCTCAAATGCCGATGCGAGACGCGTCGCCCACAGAAAAGGTAAAGGCAAGATCTGAAAGACTGAGTCTCAACTCCTTCTGTGGGCGACGCGTCTCGCGTCGGCTTTCTGTTTTGCTTACTTTATTCGAAGTCTACGCAGGCACGTTCTCCGATATGCTTCATCAGTTCGCCTGCTACGGCTTTGTGAGCGGGATGCACGCTGTATGCCTTTACGTCGTCAAGGTTGTCAAAGGCAGAGTCGAGACAGATATCCCATTTCTCATTCTCATTGATGTTGAAGCCCACATGTACGCTGCGTATGAAGGGGATTACATTGGGCAGAGCCTCTATGCCCTGCTTGAAAGCCTCGCGAGCAGCCTTGCGTACGTCGGCAGGCACATCATCGCGAAATTTAAACATTACAATGTGTTTAGTCATAATCTGTTATATTTGAAAGTTCTTCGTCTTGCTTACTTACTTGTCTCTCTCACTCATTCCATGCTCCGCAGTGCGGACATCTGCCTTTTCCAGGAATAGACTTTCCACACACACCGCAGAGCAAGTGCGAGGGTTGGTGCTTGATATATTGCCTAATGGCAAATGCCCAATAGACTACGAGGAGAGGATAGCCTATATAAATAGGCGTAGTCAGTGTAAAGATGAGGTAAAGTACCACGCACATACCGCCCAACGAAGCCAAATAAGATAAGTTGTCGCCTAAGTCGGGCTGCCTGCGTATCTCGTCGACTACCGCTACTGCTACAATCAGCATAGCCCACACGGATGCGATAAAGAATGCCATGATAAGCGGCAGTTCCGTGTTGAAAGGATTGAGCGTAGGGTGAAAGTAAAACTCCACCCATGTCATGGGGATGAATCGTTGAATGCTGCCGTAGAGTGCTGCCGATCCACTCACGCAGAGGCATAGCAGGGTGGGGTAAAAACTCGGTATATCGTTGAAACTTACGATGCGGAATCGCTTGTGTCGTATGCTCTGGATGAGCCAAAACATTATGGCCAGCCCGAAGATAGAGAGCACGAAGATGCTTCGGCCATCGGAGAAATAGTAGATGAATTGTGATATAGGGTCGTCGGGCACTACATTGTCGAGTAATGTGCTCTCATGAATCCATCCTTGCGTCAGTTGGTCGCGCGCCACTTTTATCCATACCGAGTCTGTCGTATCGTTGGGCACGTACATTACTTTTGCCACCACTAACTGGTCGTGATTGTGTATGTTGATGGTGTCGTTGATCATCGCGCCATAGTCAGGAAGTCCTTGCAGTGGAGGGGCAGTCTGCAGGCGCAAGGAATCTGTGGCTTGGAAATTGTAGCCCGTCCAGTAGTGGTGCGTTATGTAGAAGTTGACCGAGTCGACACTTCCCTCGCTGACCGCTTGCCAATGGTCCACCTTATTGGGGTGGGAGTAGTAGCAACCCACGTTGAGCAGGCTGCACAATAGCAGTAGCAAGTTGATAATCCATCTATTCATAGGTTAGGATTTATTCTTCAAAACTTTCATTTCACACCGACGGCAGTCAAACTGTAGGGGAAAGGTTCTCCCGTCGGGAAGTCTCAGGGCCAACTCACGAGGCGTATGCTTCGTCTTCTTGAGACAAATACCCAGTGCGTGGCGTATGCAGTGACGGCAAGTCATGATGGGGACTTCGCCTTGTGGCACTTCACGCTCGAAGGCAGGTTCGATAGTCTCTACGCCATGAGCATGGTAGAAATCTTCTGCCAGGTGGTTGGATACGTTGGCAGTGAATGGTAGATTTTGAGGCAGTAGTTCTTTCACTTTCTCGTCTGCCACCTTTCCAGCTCGATCGCGCTCATAGCTCGTCTGATGGTCAGACAGTAAGCGCTCACACGTCTGGCGTCGCCATTCCGTAAGCACTGAGGCGGGGATGAATCGTTCGCCTTCGGTCTCTATGTCTATGCGTTCTGCGGTGAAGGGCGTATCGCCCAGTTTGGAGAGCTGTCGCACGATGGCATCGCGCTGTGGCGAACGAGCCGCTTCGTGTGGATGGTCAAAGCGCAGCGTCACGTGACATCCGCTCTCGTCAGCCATGTCGAGCGCATAGCCGCCTTCTACTTCGCGCAGCGTGAGCGTGGCGGCAAGCGTGCGTTTGGCTGTAGGCTTGGCGAGTCGTCGGTCGAAAGCAAAGTCGTAACTGCGGCGTAGCACAGTGCCTGTCTTCAGCCGAGGCATTGTGGCGGGAAATACCTCTCGTCCTTCCACTTTGTTTACACGGAATCCTTGCAGCGTACCATCTTCAGCCATGTAGCATAGACCATCGCCCGCCGTAAGCGGTGCTGACAGTTGGTGTGAAGGCTCGAATCGGAAACTCCTGCGGTCTGTCCGTCCCACCTTTCCCACTACGGGGCCTACGGCTTTCGGCGTGGCAAAGGAGTGTACACCCTCGGGCGTGCGTCCGTGGAGGAAGTAGTCGGTATATGTGCGATTGAACGTGCGCGAAGGGTCGGGGCTGAAAGTAAGGGCTGAAGTGCCATAGGATGCTCTTACGAAGTCAGCACTTCTTCTGCTCAACACCTCGTCTATTCGCTGCCTGTACCACGCTGTCACATTCTTCACGTAGTCAGCATCTTTCAGTCTGCCCTCTATCTTAAATGACCTTACGCCCGCGTCCATCATCTCTTCCAAGTATTTGGTGCGATTCATGTCTTTGAGTGAAAGCAAGTGCTTATCCTTAACGAGCGTGTTGCCTTCACCATCGATGAGGTCGAATGCAAGTCGGCAGAACTGTGCACAGCATCCGCGATTGGCGGAACGGCCGAAGCAGTACTCCGAAGCATAGCATCGCCCGCTATAGCTCACGCAGAGCGCTCCGTGAACAAAGGCTTCGATCGGCACCTTCACGGCTTGTGCAATCTCGCGTGTCTGCTCGATAGACATCTCGCGTGCCAATACGATCTGCCTGAATCCAGCTGCTTCCAGCCATTGTGCTTTCTCGGGGGTGCAGTTGTCCATCTGAGTGGAGGCATGCAGGGCAATGGGGGGAAAGTTCATGCGCAGCAGACTCATATCCTGCACGATGAGCGCATCTACTTCCGCCTCATAGAGCCTCCATATCAGCGCTTCGGCATCTTTGAGTTCGCTATCCCATAGTATCGTGTTGAGCGTCACGTATATGCGTGCACCATAGAGGTGAGCAAACTGACAAAGGCCGTGGATGTCGTCCACCGAGTTGCCCGCCGCTTGGCGAGCTCCAAAACTGGGCCCGCCTATGTACACGGCGTCAGCTCCATGGAGTATTGCCTCACGGCCTATCTGTGCATTCTTGGCAGGTGCAAGTAGTTCTATTGCTTGTGGTTTCTTATTAACGGGCATATGTCATTCTTTTGCTCGCAAAGTTACGATATTCTTATGGCTTGTTCTGCAAATCTGAGAAGTAATATTCAGAAAGTTTTCGGGTTGTTGCTACTCTCATCAAGAAGTGCGCTTCCTCATCCCCCAAGGTGCTACATCTCTGTGTTGCTTAGTGTCTCCCTAATAGATTCCTCCTCGATACGAAAATGGCCACTTCCTTCTGCACTGAGCAGCGTGGAAGTGGCCCTGTGGAAACTGTAAGGCTCTTCATCGGAAAGTGTATAATACAAGTTTAAGTTCTGTTGTTTTAGTCTATCCTGATCAATCTGTAGCAGTCAGGAAGGAAGACCTTAGCAGTCTCAAAAAAGTAGAGCAAGGTTATGCAAAATAGTGCAAGGCGAACGCAGCATATCAAGTCGTGCATGAACGTTATCTTGAGCTGTCGCTTATTTGAGGGCAAAGATAATATGCAGAAGCTTTTACGCCCAAGGACTTTTTGCCGTAAAAAGCCGTAATGCATGAAAAATGTGGCGTAAAATGGCGTAAAATACTCCAAAATCACTTACTTTTGCAGCATAAATCTAAAAAGAATTTTACGGTTATGTTCTCCCCTCTAATGCAGCGAATCACTCGATTTCTTGACCAGCGAAGCCCCAGCCATGAGCAAAGAATCTGTCTGATAGTCTACCTCGTGGGCACAGCGATGAGCCTTATCGGTGCGTCTCTTCACTTTGTTGGCATTATAGGTATTCCATCCCCTTGTATGCTCGCCCTATCGGGTGCTACAGTCGTAGTAGCGCTCACGCTTTGGGCGCTCTACTCCAATCGTCAGATTTCGCTGCGATGGGCCATATCGGCGTTGGGCTTCCTCCTGCAATTATTGCAAACCGCGCGTATGGCCTGCCAGGCTGTATGTCAACCCGAAGGCTATGTGTGGGCCATCATGCTCAATCAGATAATTTCGTTTACCATTGTGGGCTATCTCGTCATAGCCTTCGTGCGCTATGTGCCTGGCATCGTTACGTTGCTGAGTCTCAGTACGTTTTATTTCGTCTATTTCTATGCAGATGATGCTGTGAGTCGCCAGATGCTCATCATTTTTACCTATATGGAGGTGTTTACCTGCTTGATGGGTGGATTTTATCGTCGCAACATTCGCAGCATGGAGCTCGAAAACATGGATTATATGAACACGGAGCGCGGACTGCTCGATGCCTTCCATATGACCAAGTCTGAACTCACGGCTTACGTGCAGCTCTGTCGCAACAACAATCCCGATAGGCACTCGGTCAACGAATTCTTTGACAAACTTGATCAGCGCACTGAGAATAATCTCATCCGAGCCGTAGAGAAGCGTATGGCAGAGCGTCATCTTCGACGCGTCAATCTGGAGGAGATATTTCCCCAACTCACGCCTACCGAACTTGAAGTGTGCCATCTCATTGTGGCGGGCAATACGCTTTCGCAGATAGCGCAACTCATGAATAAAACTACCAACAACATTAGCGCCGTGCGAATACATATCCGTAAGAAATTGGGGTTGCAGACCACTGACGACCTCCGCCAAGCGCTCGTAAAAGCTATACAAGGCTGAACGCTACCCGAGCGTCAAGCCGTTTGCAAATGAGCGACTAACCATTCGTAGATGAGCATCCTACCATTCGTAGATGAGCATCCTACCATTCGTAGATGAGCATCCTGCCGTTTGCAGACGTACGTTGTCCCATCGTACACCGCCCGGTGGTAATGCTGCCGCCGGGCGGTGGCAATGCTGCCACTGGGCGGTGGCAATGCTGCCACCGAGCGGTGTACGATGGAAGACTCATCAGAAAGAAACGGAAGAACCAACATCTAAGCATGATAATAACGAAGTCCGAGAAACGGATTATCGTGAGAGAAGACTCTTTCTGACTTCGTCAATGCACCACCCAAGCCACCCGTAATGTTGACGTAATTTGCTGATCTTCAACATGCGTTATCTGATGGCACAGAAAGTGATGCAGTCAGTAGGAGACTCTTGTTGCATGTGGAGGAGGGATGAAAGAACATCGTTTGTAAAAGAAAAGAGTAGCTACTCTCACATCGGAAAGAGTAGCTACTTATCAATGTATATGGGATGTCCTATCAAATCCTTATTTCAGAATTTATAGAACCGCTTATATGCGAAATAAAAGGTAGAACCTTATTCTCCTATCATCAGTTTCTTAGCCAGATTCTTGGCCTGGGCTCGAGCGGGCTTACCCGTTTCGGTCAAGGGAAGATGGCTTACGCGGAAATAGTGGCGCGGCACTTCATACTGGCCCAATACGCGGCGGCAGAGCGCTTCCATCTCTTCATTCATTTCGGTATCCGACTCGTAGAGCAGGGTGATGGCTTCGCCAAGACTTGCGTCGGGCACGGAAGTGATCTGAAACGTCGTATCGGTATGGTGGGCAAGTGCACTCTCGAGCGCTTCGATGTGCATCTTGATACCACCCGAGCATATCACGTTGTCCTTGCGTCCGATGATGCGGAAAAGGCCGTTGGGCAGTAGTTCTGCCACGTCGTTGGTCACTAAGCGCTCAGGATTGACTCTCGGAGCATAAATCTCCAATGTGCCTTCGCTCGAAAGCGAGACTTCCACGTCTGTGAGAGGCGTATAATATTCAGAGGCTGACGGCCCATTGAGGCGGCGCAGGGCGATGTGAGAGAGCGTCTCCGTCATGCCGTATGTGCTGAATACGGGATTGGGGAATGTTGCAATCTCTTGGGCTAACTCTGATGAGATGGCTCCTCCGCCAATGATGAGGCATAGCGTGCGGCGCAGCAGACTGCGTTCGTGGGGCACTTTCAGTGATTCGAATACCTGCATCGGAGTGAGAGCAGCAAAGTCGGGGGCTTGGTGAAGGTGGGCAAAGGGATGCGATGTGGGTGCAACGGGCACTAGTGTGAGCGGGCCCGCGAGAGTGCGAACGAGCATCATCTGTCCAGCAATGTACTTGAGCGGCATGCAGAGCAAGGCAGAGTTGCCCTCTTGCAGGCCGAGAGCCTGAAGCGTAGCCAAGGCGCTGTCCCACATGCGCACCTTCTCTACTTGCATCTCCTTGGGCTGTCCTGTGCTGCCCGAGGTGTGCACCGCCATGGTGGGAACGGGCTGTTTCCACTTTTCCTTGAAGTCTTCTATCTCTTGCAGGAAGGCACGCTGCTTCGGTGCGCCATACCAAAGGCAATCCCCCTCGATGTGGAGCGGCGCTTCTTGGAAATTCTCGACAAAGAGTTGCCCTGTGCCCAGTCCTTGCGGCATGGTGGTGTCGGGGTCGATTGCGGCACACCATTGTGCTATGGCGTTGAGGCCCACGTTGCTTTCGAGCGCCGAAGTGGTCCAATAACCTATACCGCGATCTTTGGCCAGCGACATCCATTCGCCAGCACCCGTAAATGCACCATGAAGTGAAGGTTTCAGCACGATGTACTGCGGGCGGATGGTGTCGAGAAGTTCTATCTTCTGCTTGTAATCGTTCACACCGATGAGCTCTTCGTCGAGCGCAATGGGAAGCGGCGTGTTGGCACAGAGATGTGCCATCTCTTCCCACTGGTGCTGACGTATGGGTTGCTCTATGCTATGTATGCTATAGCGGGCCAACTCTTCAAGTCGGCGAGGAGCCTCCTCAGGTGTGAAACCACCATTCGCATCGACACGCAGCTCTACGCTGTCAGCGCTGAAGCGGGCACGAAGTTGGCGGATAAGGTTGAGTTCGCTCTCGAAGTCTATGGCGCCAATCTTGAGTTTTACGCAGCGGAATCCCTTGTCGAGCTTTTCCTCCATACGCTGGCACATCTCCTCATAACTCCCCATCCATACGAGACCATTGATGGGGATGCCGCGTTGCCCCTGCGTGAAAGCAGAGGGGAAAAGTTTCAGATAGTCGCCTGCTAAGGATCCTGCTGCCGAACGGAAAGCCGACTGCAGACCAAAGAGTATGGAGGGGTAGGGACGAAGCTTCTCAGAGTTGAGATTCTGCGTCTCTTCCACTTCGGCACAAATCTGTCGGAGTCGTTCTTCGTAATGCTCATCATAGTCGCAACTGAGATCGTAGAGCGGTGCGCATTCACCGAGCCCTGTAAAGCGAATTTGCGGATCGGTGGAGGAAAGGACTATGTACCATACCTTGCGTGTGGTGTAAACGCCGCGCGATGTGCCAGCTGGTTGCTTAAACACGAGTTCGCGTGGTATGACTCTAAGTTTGAAAGGAAGAAAATGCATTAGGGCAGTTTAGGGTATTTCTTAAAGTTTGGCTTGCGTTTTTCGAGGAAGGCACGGCCACCCTCTTGCGCTTCGTCGAGCATGTAATAGAGCATGGTAGCATCGCCGGCGAGTTCTTGTATGCCCGCTTGACCATCGAGTTCGGCATTGAGTCCCGCCTTAATCATGCGCAGGGCAAATGGAGAACGCTCCATCATGGTCTCTGCCCACTCTACCACTTCGTCTTCCAATCGGTCGAAGGGCACCACCTTATTGACCATGCCCATGCGTTCGGCTTCAATGGCAGAGTACTGTCGGCACATAAACCATATCTCGCGAGCCTTCTTCTGACCCACGATGCGTGCCAAATATGATGCACCGAAACCAGCGTCGAACGATCCTACCTTGGGACCAGTCTGTCCGAAGATGGCATTGTCGGAAGCGATGGTGAGGTCGCACATGAGGTGGAGCACGTGTCCGCCGCCGATGGCATAGCCATTGACCATGGCAATGACGGGCTTGGGCAGTGAGCGGATTTGCTTCTGCACATCGAGCACGTTGAGACGAGGCACACCGTCGCCACCTACGTAGCCACCGCGACCTTTCACGTGCATGTCGCCTCCCGAGCAGAAGGCTTTGTCGCCTGCACCGGTAAGTACTACGACGCAAACGTCCTGCGACTCACGGCAGTAGCGCAAGGCATCGCCTATCTCGGCCACGGTGAGGGGAGTGAAAGCATTGCGATAGCGCGGACGGTTGATGGTGATGCGGGCAATGCCGTTGTAGAAATCGAAGAGTATTTCTTTGTATTCCTTGATGGGAGTCCAATTTCTCATAATGGGTATGGGTTAAAGTTTTGATGAATGATGTTGGAGAATGGAAAGTTAGGGCTATTGTGTGAAAGAATGTGGTCCTTTTGCTAAGACCAAAAGGTCTTTCAGAGTCTACTGGGGGCAACGCGTCCTCGCGTCGGCATAAGCTGCGGACAAGAGGCATTTTTACCGATTAAGTGAGTGCCGCCCACGTAACATGGGAAGGGATTAGTTGCTGAGGGATACTTCGAGAATCTGAGCTTCATTGGCCTCTCTGAGCCATTGGGGAAGAAGTGCGGAAAGGGCAGTGAGAGACTGTGCACAACGATAGCCCACATGGAAAGAATGAGCAATGCCTTCGCCTGTGAAATGCTGATGCCCAGCGGCTATATATTCGGCTCGGGCGGGCGACTGGTTGAGACCTGGCAGATGATCGAAAATGCCTCCACGACCATTGTTGAGCAAGAGAATGCGAAGGTTGTGGGGCAAATGGGTGTTCCAAAGCGCATTGACATCGTAGAAGAAACTCAAGTCGCCAATGACCACGATACTCAGTCCCCACATCTGGAGGGCATAGCCCACGGCCGTGGAGAGAGAGCCCTCGATGCCGTTGGTACCGCGATTGCAGAAGATGGGGAAACTTCCGCTTTCGAAGTGACGACCTGCCACACGCACGGCACTGCTGTTGGCTAAGTGGAGCGTGAAGGGTTCGTGGTAATGGTCAATAGCCTCGCTAAGGGCTTGCAACGTGCTGTCGAGGGTGAGCGTATCGGAGGCGGCTGTGCTGTTCTGACTTGCCATCTCTGACCAAGCGTGGTCAAGCCGTTGAACTGCTTCAGTGACTCCACGATGAGCGTGGGGCAACTGTTCGGCAAGTTGCTTGAGCGCTTCGCTCGCAGGGGCATGGACTTGTAGGCAGAGATGGTCGAAAGTGTCGGCCAACGCATCTTCTTCGGCAATGCGTATCACGCGGCAGTGCGGACTTTGGCGAAGTGCGGCCTTGAAAGCTTTGTGTACAAAGTTGCCGCCCACTTGCACCACTACGTCGGGCACCAAAGATGTATCAGAAGCCACCATGCCATCGAAAGCGTTCATGCGATAACTTCCCCGCACATCGGAGATAATCTCGGGCAATACGAGCAGTTGGGCTTGGCGATCGAGGTCGTCGACCTCCTTACGCAGGTCGCCACGTTCGTACTGTCCAAGCAGGAGTACGGGGAGTCGGGCGCTGGAAATCAGCTGTACCACATCCTGTGGAAGGGGATGGTGATGGATGGGTCGAACTGTCGATATGGCGCGCTCTTGGGGTAGATGGGGCGTGGTGAACGAAAACATAGGTTCTTCAATCGACACGTTGATGTGGGCGGGTCGTCCGCCTTGGTTGCGGAGCGAGAGCAGGGCCTCGTTGATGCGCCGATTGTTGACACGCTGACTTGCATCGTCGGTGGTGGGGTCTACTTGATACGTAGCGCAGTAGGGCTGCAGTGCTCCCACTTGTGGAAGGGTCTGCCCGTCGAGTTGTCCGAGCATGCGCTGCGGACGATCGGCCGAGATGACGAGCAAGGGCAGATGACGATAGAATGCTTCGGCCACGGCTGGGATGCAGTTGAGCAAGGCAGAGCCCGACGTGACGCAGACTGCCACGGGTTCTTGCAAGGCAAGCACCATGCCCAGAGCAACGAAAGCAGCACTGCGCTCGTCGGTGACGGGATGGAGCGTGATCTGATGGCCCACCTCATTGAGATTGTGCACGATGGTGGCATTGCGCGAGCCTGGACATACTACAACGTGGTGAAAGTCGTGGGCAAGAAGAAGCGAGGTGAGTTGGTTTACCTGATAGGTGTCGCAGAACATAGTGACGAAAGGAGTTTTCTTCTATTATAATAGATGTGCTAAGGGAAATGCAGACGGGTGCTTACAGTAGTTGCTTCATCGTCTGCATCTTTCTTACGGTCTCATCCCATTCCTCTTGCTCCTGACTATCGGGCATAATACCGCCGCCCGCATAGAGTGTAGCGGAAGTGGAAGTGAGACTCATGCAACGTAGAGATACGTAGAGGTGTGTTTCGCCCTGTAGAAGTAGCGGACCGCTAAACCCGGCGTAATATTGGCGATGAGCGGCCTCATGTGTCAAGATGGCCTGCATCGCTTCTTCGCGCGGGAAACCACATACAGCGGGGGTGGGATGAAGGCGTTGCAAGATACGAAGTACGTGATGGGACGAAGGCAACTGAAATGAGAAGTCGGTGCAGAGATGCTGAATGTTGCCAGATGGCAAGGTGTAAGCCTTAGAGACAGTGATCTCTGACGTAACGGCAGACAACTCGTGGTGGATATAGCGTGCTACAATAGCTTGCTCCTCCCGATTCTTCTCGTTCCATACTGCGGTCTCACCTTCTACATAAGGAAGCGTTCCCGCCAAAGCTACCGTGTGCCACCGATGGTGAATATGTTCAAGCAAGGGCTCGGGAGTAGCCACAAGCCATGTGCCAGTCTGTGGGGTATGCCATAGGGTAACGTAACTGTTGGGACGATAAAGGCAAGCACGGAAGAAGAGCTTCTCTATGTCGGCAAATGAGAGTCCTGTGCAGTGGAGTTGACGGGCAAGAACAACTTTCTTCAATCTGCCGCTGGACAGCATATGGTGGAGCGCTTGAAACGATTGCGCATACTCACTGCGCACCTCAGTCTCATTGTCTGTAACGAAGGAGGCTTTGTGGAGTGAATGGGGTAGGGGAACCTCTGCTTGAATCATAGCGTCGGGCTCGATCCACACGATAGGGATGTGGGCGTCAGCGCAGAATGGATGAATCAAGTATCCTCCCGTAAGTGGTACTTCGCTTAGCGAAGAAAAGGTGCGTGGCGGAAGTTGCTTCTCAATCCGTGTGAAGGAGGTGGCATGTGGTAAGCGATAGAGTACGAAAGCGCATGGCTGAGGGGCTTTCGCTGCGGTCATTCCTCCGACTTTTTGGCTTCGTTCCATATTTTGTCCATCTCCTCGAGGGTCATGTCGGTGAGTTGGCGGCCCTGCTTGAGTGTGTGCTGTTCGAGATAATTGAAACGACGAATAAACTTCTGATTGGTGTGCTCAAGGGCATTGTCGGGGTTGATCTTGTAGAGACGTGCCGCATTGATGAGGCTGAACATGACGTCGCCAAATTCGGCTTCAGCCTTGGCCTTGTCCATATGTTCAACCTCGGCCTCGAACTCTGAGATTTCCTCTTTCACCTTATCCCATACCTGTGAGCGTTCTTCCCAGTCGAAGCCCACATTGCGAGCTTTGTCCTGAATGCGGTAAGCCTTGATGAGCGAAGGAAGAGCGTCAGGCACACCGGCGAGCACAGTCTTGTTGCCATCCTTCTCTTTTTGCTTGAGCTGTTCCCACTGCTCGCTGACCTGCTGAGCGTTTTCCACGTGAGATTCTCCTTCGTGGCCTTTAGGCGGAAATACGTGGGGGTGGCGGAAGATGAGTTTGTCGCAGAGCTGGTTGCATACGTCGGCAATGTCGAAGTCTTCCGTCTCAGAGCCTATTTTGGCATAGAAACATACGTGGAGCAATACGTCGCCAAGCTCCTTGCAGATGTTCTTCTTATCGTCCTTCATGAGGGCATCGCAGAGTTCATAAGTCTCTTCGATTGTGTTGGGACGCAGGCTTTCGTTGGTCTGCTTTTTGTCCCACGGGCACTTTACGCGTAGTTCGTCGAGTACATCGAGCAGACGACCAAAGGCCTGCAACTTTTCTTCGCGTGAGTGAGTTCCTTGTATGTCGGTAGTCATATTGTTGAAGTAGCTAAGGTACGCATTCCTGACAGAGTGAAAACTATGGTGGGGAATACGAGAGAATAACTTGTTAATTTATCACGCAAAATTACACTTTTTCTGCTGAAATATGTACTTTTGTAATATGGAAAAGTTCGACGTACATATATTGGGGTGCGGTAGTGCGTTGCCTACCTTGCGCCATTGGCCATCGTCGCAATTGATCAATCTGCGCGAAAAACTCTTTATGATCGACTGCGGTGAGGGGGCACAGGTGCAGTTTCGACGCTCAAGACAGAAGTTTTCTCGTCTGTCGCATATCTTTATATCACATCTGCATGGCGACCATATATTTGGCTTGATAGGCTTGCTCTCCACCCTGTCGTTGGCGGGGCGCACATTGCCCATGCATCTTTATGCTCATGCCGAACTCGAGCCATTGCTCCGAGCGCAGCTCAACTTCTTCTGTAATGGAATAGACTTTGAAGTAGTGTTTCACGCTCTACCTACTGACACGGCATCTCATCTCATCTTTGAGGACCGATCGGTGGAGGTTTATACTATTCCTCTTCGTCATCGTGTGCCCTCATGTGGATTCTTGTTTCGGGAGAAGGCTCCTCTTCCTCACATTCGTCGTGACATGATAGATTATTTGGAAATCCCCTATTATGCCATCAATTCTATCAAGCAAGGGGCAGATTGGACTACGGAGGATGGGCGCGTGATTCCCAATGCAGAACTTGTGCTTCCTGCTGATCGTGCCCGATCGTATGCCTACTGTTCCGACACTTGCTATCAGCCGCAAAATATTCCCTTGCTTCGCGGTGTAGACGTGCTTTATCATGAGGCCACTTTTGGTGAAGATTATAAAGCTCGTGCCGTGGAGACACTGCATTCTACAGCCTTGCAAGCAGGAAAGATGGCAAAAGCAGCAGCCGTGGGGCGCTTGGTGATAGGTCATTTCTCCTCTCGCTATGAAGATGAGTCTGTGCTCCTTCGTGAAGCTCAATCGGTGTTTCCCAACACGACATTGGCCACGGAGGGCTTGGTGATTCATGTTTAGGTGGGATGGGGAGATAGTGCACAGAGAATTTGCGTAAGAGAGGCTAAAGTCTCGGATAGAAGTGCATAATGATTGTGAGGACTGCTATCTGTTTCGTGGGCGACGCGTTTCGTGTCGGCATCAAGCGTTAGGAAGAGGTATATACAAATGCTCAAAATATTTCTATAGAACATGCCAACGCGAGACGCTTCGCTCACAGAACATCAAAACAACTTTTGTAAGATATAGATGTGTGTATGGACAAAATATGCGTTGTGTGGAATAATAAAAAATCCTCGCTAATCAAAGTAGAACTTTAATCAGCGAGGATGATGTAGCGCCTACGGGAATCGAACCCGTATACCATGCGTGAGAGGCATGTATCCTAACCATTAGATGAAAGCGCCGTGGAGCGGAAGCTGGGGGATTCGAACCCCCGGTACGGTAAACCCGTACGTCAGTTTAGCAAACTGGTGGTTTCAGCCACTCACCCAAACTTCCTTTACCGCTCTGTGCAGTAGCGTTATCTCTCAAACGCGGTGCAAAGGTACGACTTTTTTTTTAGTCTCCAAATTTTTGAGCAAGAAAAATGAAAAAAAGTGCAGTTTCTGTGCGTTTTCTTGTTTGGGGAAGCGTAAAAAGGTCTTTATAACCTTATAATAATAGGTAGAGAAAAGGTATTTGTTAGTTAGTAGGAGGAACGTGATAAACAGCTTAAAAGACTTGTCCTTTCAAGGTAAGTATTTGAAAAATGTTATATGGAGTAGAAAATAACAGGGGAGGAGGGCAAGAAACCATTGTTTATTTGTAATTTTGCCGAACTCGCCTAATGGAGTGCGTACTCGCGTGCAAAAAGTGTAGAACATACAGCAATGAAGAAAAATGAAGTGCGAGCACTCCTATAATATATATAAGAGGCATTTCACCTATAATATATATAGGTATTTTCTCGTAATGGGGTAGAAGAGCCTCGATGATTATGTATCCATCTCGAGGAAAATGCCCCAAAAATGTAAAAGTCAATATGCCAGAAAATAAAGGGGGCGGTAATCGCCCTTATACTCGAAAGAAGCAGCAAACACCCGACGTTGATGCTTATGGTCACTTGCAGCCGCAGGCAGTAGAACTAGAGCAGGCAGTGCTCGGCGCGCTGATGATTGAAAAAGATGCTTACTTCCAGGTGAGCGAAATCTTGCGTCCTGAAAGTTTCTATGACCATCGGCACCAACTGATATACGAAGCTATACGACGCCTCAACTTGGAAGAGAAACCCGTCGATATCCTCACGGTGACGGAACAACTTCGTAGTACCAATCAGCTGGATGAAGTGGGTGGACCTTTCTATATCACGCAGCTGAGTGGTATGGTGGCGTCGTCGGCGCACATCGAATACCACGCCCGTGTGATTGCACAGAAAGCTACAGCTCGAGCTCTTATTACTTACACCAGCAATATCCAGACTAAGGCTTTCGATGCTACGCAGGATGTAGACGAACTCATGCAGGAAGCGGAAGGAAAACTCTTTGAACTTTCGCAGACCAACATGAAGAAGGACTACACGCAGATTGACCCCGTAATCAAGGAAGCCTATGAGATGCTACAAAAGGCTGCTGCACGTACGGATGGTATGAGCGGTATCGCCTCGGGATTTCATGCGCTCGACAAGATTACTTCCGGTTGGCAGAACTCCGATCTCGTGATCCTTGCCGCACGTCCTGCCATGGGTAAGACAGCTTTCGCCTTGAGTATGGCAAAGAATATTGCTGTAGATCAGAAAATCCCTGTAGCGTTGTTCTCTCTTGAAATGGCTAACGTACAGTTGGTGAATCGTCTGATTGTCAATGTGTGCGAGATTAAGGGTGAAACGCTGAAGAGTGGTCAACTAAAACCATTCGAGTGGGGGCAGCTTGATTCGCGTATCAAAGAACTTGTGGGTGCTCCGCTCTATGTAGACGATACCCCTTCGCTCTCGGTCTTTGAACTCCGTACGAAGGCACGACGATTGGTGCGCGAGCACGGCGTGAAGGTGCTGATGATTGACTACTTGCAGCTGATGAATGCCTCGGGCATGAGTTTCGGTAGTCGTCAGGAAGAAGTCTCTACTATATCGCGTTCGCTTAAGGGATTGGCAAAGGAATTGAATATCCCGATCTTAGCGCTCTCGCAGTTGAATCGTGGTGTAGAAAACCGTCCTGATGGAGATAAGCGCCCGCAGTTGTCCGACTTGCGTGAATCGGGTGCCATCGAGCAGGACGCCGATATGGTGCTCTTTATTCACCGCCCTGAATATTATAAGATCTATCAAGACGAACAGGGACGTGACCTCCGTGGCAAAGCAGAAATTATCATAGCCAAGCATCGTAATGGTGCGGTGGGCAGTGTGCTGCTTCGCTTCCGTGGCGAGTATGCACGATTCCAAAATCCTGAGGAAGAAAGCGTATCGAGCTTCGATTCGCAAGCGCCCGAAGGTGGCGGCCAAATGCACTCTGCTGGGGCTGATGATTTCCCGCCGCTTCCTGCTTCCGATGGAGGCTTTCCACCTCTGCCCGATAATATGCCTCCCACTAATCCATTCCCACCAGAGGCTCCAGGGAGTACACCTTTCTGATGGGCAACTTTGCGCAGAGACTCCTATGTCTTGTTCGAAATCGTAAATTCTTTACAAGCCGACAATGTATATAGTAAATTGCAAGTGTCTTATCCTCTGTTGCCTAGCGGCGCTTGGGATGTCTACGGCATGCTAAGGGAGAATAAGACTCTAACAATTTTTCTTATAGCAAGAGAACTCGGTCTAAGCGAACGAACGGTGAGAAAATATATTTCGCTGCTTAAAAAGGATGGATTGTTGGTGCGTGTAGGTAGTAATAAGACGGGGTATTGGGAGATTCGTAATTAAGAATTATAGATAACATAATGAATCATTATAATGGTCGTCCCGCTTCGCTCGAAGGAAGAAGTGAAGCCGAGGTGGGTACGTATGATTTCTTAGACCGCTTAGGTGTGAGCTATGAGACGTTTTGTCACGATGCAGCCTTCACTATGGAGGAGTGTGCTGAAGTGGAATGTCAAGTGGATGCACATATATTTAAGAATTTGTTCTTGTGCAATCGACAGCAGACGCAGTTTTACCTGCTGATGCTACCTGCCGACAAGGTATTTAAGACGAAGTTCCTATCAGCAGAGCTCGGCTGCTCGCGCCTTTCCTTTGCCACTGCTGACCATATGGAAAACCTCTTGCATATTCATCCTGGTGCGGTGTCGCCTATGGGACTTATCTATGAAAGTGGAGGCAAGGTGCTTCCTGTGTTAGATGAAGATCTGCTGCAATTCTCAGAAGTAGGCTGTCATCCTTGCGTGAATACGGCAACGCTGAAACTTCGCTTGCGCGACTTGATGGATAAGATTATACCTGCAACAGGGCATGAACTGACTGTCGTGAAGCTTAAAACGGAGTAGAAAAGGTAAGCATAGACGCTGAGGTGCAATAAAAATGAGCTTTCATTTTGTATTTCTCTCGCCTTGCACTATCTTTGCATAAGATAAGCTGCGGCTCGGCATAACATTTAAGTAAACTTGATGTTCTGCGCTCGCCTTGCACTATCTTTGCATAAGATAAGCTGCGGCTCGGCATAACATTCAAGTAAGCTTGATGTTCTGCGCTCGCCTTGCACTATCTTTGCAAACAATATAGGCTGCGGCTCGGCAATTGAAGCGATTTTTACTGCGCTTGCCTTGTACTATTTTTTATTTGATCACTAATAATCTCATCATACATTTACATGAACAATCTTTTTACGAATAAAAAGTTGCTCGCCCTGCTGACTACTTGCATGCTGACTGCTGGTAGCTTGTGGGCTGACGTGAACCCTAAACCCTTCGTTGTTCCCGAACTGAAAACTTGGACGGGTGCTGAAGGACAAACAGCACTCTCTGGACGCATCATCGCAAAGGGTGCAAAAGCACAAGTTGTGGCACAGGCTCTTGCAGTCGATTACGAGACGATGTTTGGTAAAAAACTGACGATCGTAAGTGGTGGCGCAAAGGCAGGCGATATCGTGCTCTCGCTCAAGAAAGATAAAGCACTCGGCGAAGAGGGCTACTCGATGAATATCGGTAATGCTGTAGAGTTGACTGCAGCTACAGAGCGTGGCCTCTTCTGGGCTACGCGTACCTTGCTGCAAGTTTCAGAACAGCACAAGGACGGCGCCCTGCCTAAGGGTAAGACCGTGGATGTGCCCGAATATAAGCTTCGTGGCTTCATGATCGACTGTGGACGTAAGTATATCCCCATGAGCTACTTGCGCGACTTGACCAAGATTATGGCTTATTATAAGATGAACACGTTGCAGGTTCATCTTAACGATAATGGCTTCCGTCAGTACTTCGGGAATGATTGGAGCAAGACACAGGCTGCCTTCCGCTTAGAGTGCGACACCTATCCTGGTCTCACCGCTAAGGACGGCTCTTATACCAAGCAAGAGTTTATTGACTTGCAGAAGCTCGCCGAGAACAATGGCGTGGATATTATTCCTGAAATTGATGCACCCGCTCATGCTTTGGCTTTCACGCAGTATAAGCCCGAAATCGGTAGCAAGGACTACGGCATGGATCACCTTGATCTCTTCAATCCCGAGACCACGAAGTTTATGGACGCTCTCTGGAAGGAGTATCTTGGCGGTAAGGAACCCGTGTTCCGTGGCAAGCGCGTGCATATCGGTACGGATGAATACTCTAATGCTAAGAAAGAAGTTGTAGAAAAGTTCCGTGAATTCACCGATCACTATATCAAATACGTAGAAAGCTTTGGCAAACAAGCAGTATGCTGGGGAGCCTTGACTCACGCCAACGGCGATACTCCCGTGAAGGTGAAGAACGTGCTGATGGACATTTGGTATAATGGATATGCCAATCCCGAGGATATGAAGAAGAAGGGCTATCAGCTCGTAAGTATCCCCGATGGATTGACTTACATCGTTCCCGCAGCAGGTTACTATTATGACTATCTCAACTGCCAGTATCTCTACGAGCACTGGACTCCCGCTGTGATTGGCAACAAGACCTTCGAGGAGAATGATCCGCAGATTGAGGGTGGTATGTTTGCCGTATGGAATGACCACGCAGGTAATGGTATCTCTACCAAGGATGTTCACCACCGCGTATACCCCGCACTTCAGACCATCGCTGTGAAGACTTGGACGGGTAAGAATACAAAACTTCCCTATGCAGAGTTTGACAGCAAGCGTGCAGAATTGAGCGAAGCTCCCGGTGTGAACGAACTCGGCCGTTTGGGTAAGCCCGGTTCGGTTGTGCTTGAAAAGGCAACTGTAGCTGCAGGTGAGAAACTCAATGCAGAAGAGATCGGTTACAACTATGCTGTAAGCTTCACCATCGATGGCCAGCAGGAAGCGAAGGGCACGGAACTCTTCCGTTCAGCTAATGCTGTAGTGTATCTTTCAGATCCCGATCAAGGCAAGCTTGGCTTCGAGCGCGATGGTTATCGCAACTTGTTCAACTATCGCATTCCTGCAGGTGAGAAGCACACCATCACCATCGAGGGTACAAACAAGGAGACTCGTCTGCTCGTAGATGGTAAGGTGAAGGAAGTACTTGGTCCGAAGACGCTCTACGTGATGCGCGATCAGGATCGTGCTCACTACCAGGTGAAGGGAACTTATAGCTACGAGCCCGTAGTATATCAGCCCACTGATCAGATTTACTATCAGCGCACGCTTGTGTTCCCTCTCCGTCAGGCAGGACAGTTTAAGAGTACTATCACCAACCTTAAGGTTGAGGCCAAATAAGGCAAGATGCTCTCTTAGTAGACAATAATACATATCAATGAAATATCAGGAGACAGCTATTCAAAGAAATAGATCTGTCTCCTGATTTTTTGTTGCACAAGATTGAATTTCAACAAATGCTTATGAAGACAATACATGTAGTAGCAGCTATTATAAGGAAGGATGGGCGCTATTTTGCTACCCAGCGAGGCTATGGTGAGTTTAAGGACGGTTGGGAATTTCCTGGAGGTAAGATTGAGCCGGGTGAAACTCCCGAAGAGGCTCTACGACGGGAAATACAAGAAGAACTCGATACCATTATCAGCGTAGACCGCCTGCTGACAACGGTCGACTATGACTATCCTGTCTTCCACCTTCACATGCAATGCTACCTGTGTCACGTGCAGGAGGGCAGTCTGCGACTGCTTGAAGCAGAGGATGCACGATGGCTCTCAATAGAAGATTTGGATACGGTGGAATGGCTTCCTGCCGACAGGGATGTTGTAAAACTTCTGCAGGCTGAAGACTTTGGTTCTGCTAAATAGAGTTGATAAAACGCGTTCGCAAAAGCATGTGAGGGAGGCTATAATGGCAATGAATGCGATAAACTTCCGTAGCTTTGCTTATATTTAGTTAACTTTGTGCCCCGAAATTATCAACAACAATCATTCATGTTTCTTAAAAAGCTATTTGGTTTTGATCGCAGTACGATGTCGATCAAAACGGAATTGGTGGCAGGACTGACCACCTTCTTGACGATGTGCTATATATTAGCAGTGAATCCAGAGATACTTTCTTCCACAGGAATGGATAAAGGTGCTCTCTTTTCAAGCACCGCTATTGCAGCAGCCATCGCCACTCTGCTCCTGGCAATCATGGCCAAGTTGCCTTTTGCACAAGCCCCCAGTATGGGATTGAACGCCTTTTTTGCCTATACGCTGTGCCAGGCAATGGGTCTGTCTTGGCAGCAAGCCTTAGCCGTGATGCTCATCGAGGGCGTAATCTTCATCTTGATTACCTTCCTCAACGTTCGCGACATGATCATGGACAGTATTCCCACCAACCTGCGCTTTGCTATCTCTGCAGGTATCGGCATGTTTATTGCCTTCATCGGACTCAAGAATGCCCATATCATTGTGGCAAACCCTGATACCTTCGTAAAGTTGGGACGCTTCACGCCCGAATGCCTTTTAGGTATATTCTCCATCCTCGTGAGTGGTATGCTTATGGTGCGTGGTGTCAAAGGGTCATTGTTTTATGGCATCTTATTGACTACGCTTGTAGGCATTCCTATGGGCGTTACGCAGATACCCGATGGATGGTCGCCCTTCTCGGCTCCTCATAGTGTAGCACCACTCTTTTGCCAATTCGACTTTACTAACTTTTTCTCGCTGAAGATGTTTATGGTCATCTTCTCGCTGCTTCTCGTCAATATCTTTGATACGTTGGGCACTCTCATGGGCTTAGCTCAGAAGACAGGCTTGGCCATCGAGGGCCACATTCCCCACATGAAGGAAGCAATGCTTAGTGATGCCATAGGTACTACGGCGGGTGCTTGTCTCGGAAGTAGCACCATTACGACCTATGTCGAAAGTGCATCAGGCATTGCCGAGGGTGGACGTTCAGGTCTGACATCTTTCTTTGTAGGTATACTCTTCGTCCTTGCCATCTTTGTGTCGCCAATATTCCTGCTTATCCCCTCGGCAGCTACGAGTGGAGCCTTGGTGATGGTGGGCGTACTGATGGTAGACTCTGTGAAGAAGATCAACCTTGAAGATGTTTCGGAAGCCTTCCCCGCATTCATCACCATGATCACTATGGTGCTCTGCTATTCTATAGCCGATGGCATCTGCTTGGGTATTCTCAGTTATGTAATCATCAAGTTCTGTGCAGGAAAGTGGCGTCAACTCAACGTGACGCTTGTGGTTTTGGCCTTGCTATTCATCCTCAACTACGCATTGGAATAACTCTCATCTCATCTCCTAAGATTAATCCTTTACGCTATATTATTATAATGAAACTGAAAGCACTCCTTCTCACGCTGTTGTGCATCTTGGCAGTAAAGACTGCACAGGCACAGGTCAATATGCAAGTGTTCTACGATTTCGGCAGCGATCGTAAGTTCGTCACCATGACCCTTGAAATGTTTAAGGCCGATAAATGGGGTACCAACTATTTCTTCATCGACCACGACTTTAACTATAGCCACCACGATTCCAACGAGAAGAATAGCTATGCCCCAGGTGGTACATATCTCGAAATTTCTCGTTGCCTTAATTTCTGGCAGAATACGAAGCTTGCTCCTTTGAGCCTTCATGTAGAGTATGATGGTGGTATCACCAAAAGCTATCCGATCAACTCCGCTTGGCTCGTAGGTCTTGACTACTTTCTCCATGATAAGACATTCCAAAACACCTTGAACCTCAAACTTATGTATAAGAAGATTCATAAGACTACGAGCAAGGTGCCCCTTCAGTTTACGGGCGTATGGACGTGTAAGGACCTTTTCGGGCTCAAAGGCTTAACTTTTGATGGATTTGCCGACGTATGGTTTGAGGACCATGTATTTGATAATGGTACTCCCAATGGAAAAGAAAAGCATACAATCTTCATCTCCGAACCCCAGTTTTGGTACAACGTAGGTCGCCACTTTGGATGTGACAACCTCAATGTAGGTACGGAGATAGAGCTGAGCAACAACTTCGGTTCTACCCTTGGCTTCAAATGCCGTCCATGCTTAGGCGTGAAGTGGGTGTTTTGATCCTAATATAACTATCCTATAATGTATATGGCTCTATTGCATATCCTTATGTGTAAGGTATGCGATAGAGCCTATTTCTTTTTTACGCGTGAGCCTGGCATAATGAAAAGCGGGCAATACGTATTAATCCTTCACCTGCAGTCCTAATTGGTAAGCCTTTTCCAGAGCAGAATGACCTTCTATCTCGTTAGGAGTGGTCACGCCGCCTGCAAATACAGAGCCCGCGAGGTGAGCGTGTTCGAAACAGTCAATCCAACCCGTAAGGCCGCTCACGGCACGCTCGGGAACGAATGCCTCGTCTTCGGCAGCCGTGGTGAGCATGTAGATGGAGCGAAAATGATAATCGGAAGCGTAAAGCGGATTAGCACGATCGAGAAGCGTCTTCATCTGTCCGCTCATCTCGTAATAATAAATAGGTGTGGCAAAGCAGATGGCATCAGCATCGTGCATCTTCTCGACAATAGCGGGAGCGTCGTCCTTGATCACACATTTTAAGGTCTTGGTGCAGGTGAGGCAACCTTTACAAAAACGGATGTCTTTGCCTTGCAACGAGATGATTTCTACCTCATTGCCTGCCTCTTTCGCACCACGGGCAAAAGCGTCGGCCAGCGCGTTAGAATTGCTGTGAGCACGTAGGCTCGTCTTGATAATCAGTAGTTTCATAGATGTTATGTAGAGTGAGTAGTGAATAATTCGTACTTAGAGTGTGAAGTTCAAAGTTTGGAGTGTCGTAATCTTCGCAGATAACGCAGATAAGACGTGTGTAACGCAAAAGTACGAAGAAAGTTTCTTATATGCTTCATCATATTCGTGAAGCTTCTACCTTTTTTACAGAAAACGCTGGCTGATATGAGGGTCAGCGTATTTTACGATATCCGCAATAGCCTCGATAAGTTATCAATACGATTCCTAAAGTCTTTTATTGGGTAATTATTGTTGTCCGCTAAAGTTCTTGCCCAATAGGCAGTGGGGGGGCGAAGCGTCTCGCTTCGGCCAAGCATTCGAGCGTGCATGAGACTCATCGCTAAATGGATGATAAAAAAGCCTTTCTACAATGGAATTATCATCGCTGCATGAACGTCTAGTCGTTCGCAAATAGGCTTTTAGACGTCTGCAAACAGTCATCCTGCCGTTCGCAAATGCCAGTTCTTCCATCGTTCACCGCTCGGTGGCAGCATTGCCACCGCCCGGCGGCAGCATTGCCACCGCTCGGCGGCAGCACTACCACCGCCCGGTGAACGATGGAAGAACGATCAGAACGGGACGGAAAAGCCTTCGTTTAGACTTGATAATAACTGCTATCCAGAAAAACTATGCAAGCAACATAAATAAGGACTGATTCTTCTCACCAGGAATCAGCCCTTTGGGTTATTTTGCATAAGATAGGCTGCATCTATACGATGAGAGGGGCTTACCTTTTCTAAAATCATCAGCAATGCCTATTTATAGCCATTGCAAATAGGAATACTATGCTCTTTTGAGGTTAAGTGGACAGCAATATTGGACAATGTTATACTGAAATACAAGTTAATACCCCCCCCCATACTAAAAACTCGTTAAATGTTAGTATCTTTGCATCGCGAAATGGACGTGTAATCATCTCAGTCTGAACTAAAAAAGAAACGATAAGAAATTTAGAGATGCAGCAATAAACATTTAAATTAACAACAATATGAGGATCTTTACTTCAATTCTTGCACTGTCGCTCGTATTTATAGGCGGTGGCGCGAGTGCACAGAAGGCAATAGCCTCGAGTGCTCAACAACCTAAACAGGCATCAACGATGTCAAATGCCTTTACTCATGGCCTATCAACACAGGCCGCTACGGGAGTGAAGGCAAGCGAAACAAACATTCCCACTGCGGGCAAGTATTACTTCATTACCAATGCTTATTCGGGTTTTGAAGAAAGCCAGCGTGTTACGAAGTCTGTCTATGTGGACGGAACAACGGTGAAATGGGGTACGACTGATTACGACAATGCAAACATGTACTGGCAGATTTACGAAGATGGTGGTAAGTATGTGTTTAAGAATGTGGGCACACAGTTGTATATCAGTACGTATGCAAACAGCATCTTTACCGTAGGCGATACCCCCGCATCTACATCCAGCTTTTCTTGGAATGGTGAAGTCTGCAACGTATCTATAGCAGGTGGCAATATGCATTGTAACGGACATAGTGGTGGAGCAGGTGTAAGTGGTACAATCATCCAATTTGGTCAAGGATACGATGGCGCTTCAGCTTGGTATATTTCAGAAGTAGAAGCTCCCAGTTATACGCTCCTAAAGCAGGCATTGCAGAATCGTGTGAATGAATTGAACTCTTATACAGGTCAGAAACTGGGAGTGAATCCTGGACAGTATAGCTTGTCAAAGGGTACTACAGAATTGGTTACGAGCGTAATAGCAGATGCTAATACAGTGCTCAATGGAGGCTCTACTACAAGTGCTGATTACGAAGAGGCTCTGAGCAAACTTAACAAGGTGGCGTATGTGAAAAATCAGATGCAGGTGGGTCAATATTATCGCATCCAAAGCACAAGCCGTAGTACTTATACAGGTATAGAGTATGAGAATGATAGTGAAAGCCAAATGCGCAATTCTACTCTCAACGAGGCAGATCCTCGCCAGATATGGAAGTTGGAGCAAGATGGCGAGGGTAATAATGCGAAGTATTACCTTGTAAATCTTGCCTCTGGCCTTTATCCTCAGTATATAGAGGGCGGTACAAATAATACATCAAAAGTAGGCTCTAAGAATGCCGACTATTCTTTTAGTTGGACTATCAACTCAGAAGCAACGACTGATGCGATGCCAAACTACAATATTTGTTTTGGTGGTAGACAGGTCAACATTGAGTCAGATGGCAATGTCAATTATTGGTATGGAGATAATGCCCATCACTACTTGTGGAAAGTTCAAAGTACAGAAGATGAACTTAAAGATCTCGTAAACAATTGGCTTGCTGAACAAGGTTTGGCTAATGGCACGGAAGCTAAAAAGATTAATCTTGTAGACAATGCAACAGAGGTGATTTCTCCGTCAGAGTATGGTGATCCTGTAGCAGTGAATGCTGGTATTGATGCGCTGAATGCTTATGCAGAAGCGAAGACTCAAGGCACTGAAACGATTGCGCAGACACAGGCTGTGTATCGTACCAATAGATTGGTGTCACCTTATAAAAACGCAAGCGATTCATATGGGGCACCTCTGAGTGTAGCTTATACCCTCAAGGCTCAGTATGGCACAATGATTTTGCCTATCAATTATACGATTCCTTCCAACATAAAACTGTATACTTGCGATGGCGAAGAAAATGGTGTGCTTACGTTGAAGCAATCTACTGATGCCCAGAGAAAGAACTATCCTTACATCGTAGAATATACAGATGAGGCTACTATGCCTTCGGCAGATGCGCCTAAGGTTTATCAGTTCGTTGGTTACTCTGGTGGTGCTGCCACCACGAATCAGACTCGTGGTTGGCTCACAGGTGTCTTGGAAGACAATCAGTACGTGCCCGATGGAAGCTATATCCTTGCAAAGCACAATGACAAGTTGGGCTTCTACAAGGTGGAAGGCTCTGACGTTAAGAGTGCTGCTAAATACAAGTGCTACCTGACAGCACCAGCTCAACAAGCTGCTGCTATGAGCGCTTTCTATTTCGATGGCGGTAATACCACGACAGCTATTGCTACGCTCCTCAGTGGAAAAGATGGCAAAACTGAAATCTATGATCTATTGGGCAAACGCCTAAGTCATCTGCAGAAAGGCTTGAACATTGTGAATGGTCAGAAAGTATTGGTAAAATAAGTAGAAACTATTGAATTCGTTATGAAAAAGCAATATATGACTCCTACCAGCTGTAATATAACGCTTGAAGCAAGCGAGATGCTGGCCCTGTCTCGTCAGTCGGGAGAGGCAATCAATGGAGATAATAGCTCCGATTTTGAGCAACTCAGTCAAAAGGAAAACTTCTCTGCTTGGGAAGGTAATGATTGGGATGAACAGTAATAGTTAGCCGTCGTAGCAGACGAGATAATATTTTAATAAAGCAGCGGGTGCATTCCTATATATAAGGATTGCACCCGTTTTGCACATTTAAAGGAAAGTATTATAATCTTGTTTAACTAAATCAAGAGGGGCGTGGAGATGGGGGATTGAGGAAAAGTCTTTTATTAAGTTTCGATCGAGCAAGACGGAATGCATCTTTCTCTCTGGTCAGTGTAAGCCTCCTCTTTATGGAACGGAATTGTCAAGTATATCAAGCAAAAGCACGAAGAATCTGCATCCTTTGGTCTAAAAAATACTAATAGGCACATTTTCGAGGAAAACTAACACACTACATTTAGTTTTTTTGCCGTAACTTTGCACCACATTATATTTAGGTGAGGTGTATACTGACGTGAAGCCTCGCCAGAAAGCACACAGAAACAATAATAAAATTTATCCATAACAAACAACACATGAAGAAAATCGCTTTATGGGTGCTTACCGCAGTGGTTTTGACCAGTTGCGGCAGCAAGTCAAACCAAATGGGCGAAGCCAGCAATGACTTCGCAGTTGAAACAGTTCAGACCACGATGGCTGACTTGAAGACCTCTTATCCCGCTACAATCAAAGGTATGCAGGATATTGAAATCCGTCCGAAGGTGTCAGGCTACTTGGTAAAACTGCTTGTTGATGAGGGTTCTACCGTACATAAAGGTCAGCCCCTGTTCTTGATTGATTCTGAGCAATATCGTGCTGCAGTGAAGGCTGCTCAAGCTCAGATTCGCGTATGCCGTGCAAATATCGCTACTCAGCGTCTCACGGTGGAGAACAAGCGTATGCTCTTCAAGCAGAATATCATCTCAAGCTACGACTTGAAGATGGCTGAGAATACTTTGGCTTCTTACGAAGCACAGCTTGCTTCGGCAGAGGCGCAGCTCCAGAGCGCACAGGATAATCTGCGTTGGTGCACAGTGACAAGTCCTGCCGATGGCGTGGTTGGTTCTATTCCTTACCGCGTAGGTAGCTTGGTTAGCGCTCAGTCAGCAGAAGCTTTGACTACAGTGTCGAACATTTCTAAGATGTACGTTTACTTCTCTATGACGGAGAAGCAGCTCCTTGCCTTGACTCGTGAGGCAGGGGGCGTGAATGCAGCTATTAAGAAGATGCCCGCAGTAAGCCTCGTACTCTCTGATGGTACTACTTACAGCCAGGCTGGTGTGATTAGCACCGTAAGTGGTGTAATTGATTCTTCTACGGGTTCTGTACAAATGCGTGCTACTTTCGACAATGCTCAGCATATCCTCCGTTCGGGTGGTACGGGCTCTGTTCTTGTTCCTACTCACTCTAACGATGCTATCTTGGTTCCGCAGAGCGCAACATTCGATGTGCAGGACAAGAAGTTCGTTTACGTAGTGAACGCTGACAAGACTGTAGCTACTCGTGAAATCACAGTTCTTCCGCAGAACGATGGTCAGACTTACGTGATTGCTTCAGGTCTGCGTGCTGGCGAGCGCATCGTCATTGATGGTGTGAACCAGTTGAAGAACGGTCAGAAGATTAATCCTATCACTCCCGCTCAGCTTCAAGCCAATCAGAAGAAAGAACAGAAGGCTATGAAGGAAGGCAAGATGCCGGGACAACACTAAGACTTTGTAAGTATTAAGTATAAAGTATTAAGTATTACATAGAGGTTAAGGCTCTTGTTGGTAATGTTTTGCTTTATACCTAATAGCTTATTAAAATTAGAAACATTCATCAAGTATTAATGGTTAAGTGTTACAGATGTAAGTACAGCACTACTTTTTTTGTTCTCGAATAAAACGTGAAAGTTGATAACGACATAAAGTATATGAAAGCGAAGGCATTTGCTTTGCGTATAATTAAGATGTGTAAATATCTGCGGAAGCAGGGCACAGAATATTATATGTTGAAGCAGATCGGAAGGTCTGGCACTTCTATAGGAGCAAACATAGCTGAAGCACAATATGCTGAAAGTGTAGTTGATTTCACGCATAAATTGAATATTGCTCAAAAGGAGTGCAATGAAACTCGCTATTGGTTGGACTTGCTGTACGAGTCAGGAGAGTTAGATGAGAAAATATATCGTTCAGTCTATGACGATTGTACTGAAATACTCAAACTCCTTTCCTATGTCGTGGTAAAGAACCGCACAAAAATAGCGCAAGAATGTAATACTTAATACTTAATACTTAATACTTTCAAATGATGACACTAGATAGATTTATAAACCGTCCGGTACTTTCTACCGTGATATCTATTGTGATTGTCATATTGGGTGTATTGGGTCTGACTTCACTCCCAATTGTCCAATACCCTGACATCGCACCACCTACTGTGCAGGTGAGCACCACCTATACCGGTGCAAATGCACAGACCGTGTTGAACTCCGTGATCGCTCCACTTGAAGAGCAAATCAATGGTGTAGAAAACATGGACTATATGACATCTACCGCTACCAATACGGGTGCAGCAACCATTCAGATCACCTTTAAGATGGGTACTGACCCTGATATGGCTGCCGTGAACGTACAGAACCGTGTGGCTAAAGCACAAGGTCTGTTGCCCTCGGAGGTTACGCAGGTGGGTGTGATCACTCAGAAGCGTCAGAACTCTATGTTGATGATCTTCTCTATCTCTGATACCGAGGATCGCTACAATGCATCGTTCGTAGAAAACTATGCCAAGATCAACATCATCCCGCAAATCCAGCGTGTAAAGGGTGTGGGTGATGCCATGGTGATGGGTGCCGACTACTCTATGCGTATTTGGCTCAACCCCGAGAAGATGGCAGAGTATCACTTGATGCCTTCTGACGTTAGCGGCGCACTTGCAGAGCAGAATATCGAAGCAGCTCCTGGTAACATCGGTGAACGTCAGAATCAGACTTTCCAGTACACACTCCGTTATAAGGGACGTCTGAGCGAAGTGCCAGAATTCGAGAATATCGTTATTAAGGCAAACGACGATGGTACGATTATCCGTGTAAAAGATATTGCACGTGTAGAATTGGGTCGTGTAGACTACGGTTTCCAGGGTAAGGTGAATGGCCACAAGGCTGTGACCTGTATGGTATCGCAGATGGCAGGATCGAATGCTACTGAGATTATTCAGGATTGCGAGAAATTGCTCGACGACTCACAGAAGAGTCTGCCGCAAGGCTTGAAGATTACGGTGGCTCAGAACGTTAACGACTTCCTCTTCGCTTCTATCCATGAAGTAATCAAGACCCTTATTGAGGCATTCATCCTCGTGTTTATCGTGGTGTATATCTTCTTGCAGGATATGCGAAGCACCATTATCCCTTCAGTAGCCATCCCTGTGGCATTGATCGGTACATTCTTTGCACTCTATGTGATAGGCTTCTCTATCAATTTGCTTACCCTTTCGGCTATGGTGCTTGCCATCGCCATCGTAGTGGACGATGCCATTGTGGTGGTCGAGGGTGTTCACGCCAAGTTGGACCAAGGCTATACCTCAGCGCGTAAGGCTTCTATCGATGCCATGCGCGAATTGGGCTCAGCCATCGTGTCTATCACCCTTGTGATGATGGCCGTGTTTATCCCTGTGAGCTTCATGTCAGGAACTTCGGGTGTGTTCTATCGTCAGTTCGGTCTGACCATGGCCATCGCCATCGGTTTCTCTGCATTGAACGCTCTTACTCTTTCGCCTGCCCTTTGTGCTATCTTGCTGAAGCCGCATAAGGCACATGGTGAAGAAGATGAATCACTCAAGGAACGTATGGGCAAGGCTTATAAAGCCGCTGGTCAGACTATGTATCAGCGCTATGCTGAGAGCATTGGTCGCATACTCCACCCCAGCATCACGCTCATATTGGTAATCATCTCTATCCTCGCTTTGATCTTTGGTGGATTCAGTAGCGGACATGTATGGATCACGATTCTGTGCTCTATCGTAGCCATCATGGCATTTATAGGTCTGACTACGAAGAAGTTCCAAAACTCATTCGAGGCAACCTTCGATAAGATCTTAAAGTCTTATAAGAAGAATGTGTTGAAGTTCATTCAGCGTCCTTGGCTCTCATTGGGCTTGGTAGCTGCAAGTATTGCGGGCTTGGTATGGATGATGAACATCACTCCTACAGCCATGGTGCCCTCAGAAGATACGGGTACGATTATGGGTGTAGTAACCATGCCTCCTGGTACATCGCAAGATCGCACTGAGGCTTACCTTGCCAAGGTTGATAGCCTTGTACGCTCATGTCCCGCAGTAGAGGTAAGTACCATCGTATCAGGTTACTCATTCATTGGTGGTCAGGGACCTTCTTATGGTTCGTTCATCATCAAACTGAAGGATTGGGAAGAACGTTCTATGAAGGAAAGTTCTACTATCATCTTTGCAAACCTCTACCTCCGTTCACGCGACGTGTTTAAGGATGCACAGGTACTCTTCTTCCAGCCGCCTATGATTACTGGTTATGGTGTGACCAATGGTTTTACGCTCAACTTGCAAGACCGTACGGGTGGTGACTTGAACAAGTTCTATCAAGTGGCTCAAAGCTTCTTGGCAGACTTGCAGAAGCGCCCCGAAATCGAATCTGCACAGACTACATTTAGTACAAACTTCCCTCAGTATACGATTGATATCGATGCTGCAAAGTGTAAGCGTGCCGGTCTTTCACCTAAGGATATCTTGACCACGCTGCAAGGTTACTATGGCGGTCTCTATGCATCCAACTTCAACCGTTTCGGTAAGATTTATCGTGTGATGGTTCAGGGTGAGCGAGCAGATCGTACCAACCTTGAGAGTCTCTATAAGATTAAGGTGCGTAATGGTAGCGAGATGGCTCCTATCACAGAGTTCATGACCATCACTCCGACTTATGGTCCTGATAATATCAACCGTTTCAACATGTACACCTCTATGGCTGTGAATGGTAACCCTGCAAGCGGTTATACATCAGGTCAGGCTATTAAGGCTATCGAGGAAGTGGCAGAAAAGAGCCTCCCTACAGGCTACTCGTTTGAGTTCTCTGGTCAGACACGTGAGGAACAGCAGAATGCAGGTAGCACTACGGCAATCGTGTTCGTGCTCTGCTTCGTGTTCATCTACCTCCTCTTGGCAGCTCAGTACGAAAGCTACATGCTTCCGTTCGCAGTATTGCTCTCTGTGCCCTTCGGTCTTGCAGGTTCGTTCCTCTTCATCCAGGGCGTAGGTGCTATTAATAATGTATTGCCTATCTTTGGTGAAGCAGCCAACAATATCTACGTACAGATTGCATTGATCATGTTGATGGGTCTGTTGGCAAAGAACGCTATCTTGATTGTAGAGTTTGCCCTTGAACGTCGTAAGATGGGTATGAGTATCTCATGGGCAGCCGTACTTGGTGCTGGTGCTCGTCTGCGTCCTATCTTGATGACCTCTTTGGCCATGATCATCGGTCTGTTGCCTTTGATGTTCTCATTCGGTGTAGGTGCTAACGCTAACCGTTCACTCGGTACTGCCGCTATCGGTGGTATGTTGATCGGTATGATATTCCAGATCTTCATCGTCCCCTCATTGTTCGTTATCTTCGAATACTTGCAGGAGAAGATTAAGCCTATCACTTGGGAAGATATGGACAACAGCGAGGCAAGCTCGGATATTGAACAATATTCTAAATAAAGTATCAATCATAAAAGCATTGAGCGTTGCGCCCAAGCAGGTCTAAGCCTATTTAGGCGCGATGCTCGATACTTTGAAGATAACCCAATATGAAAAAGATATTCCCTATCATAGGTTGCACCCTGCTGATGACAGGCTGTACGGGCATTTATAAGAACTATGAGCGTCCCGAATCCCTGACTCAAGGCGTTGATAGTCTCTACCGCAACACTACAGAGAACGTGGTAAAGGAAGATACTACGAGCTATGGCAACACACCCTGGCAGGAAGTGTTTACCGACCCCCAACTGCAAGCACTTATCAACAAAGCGCTTGCCAACAATACCAATCTGCTGAATGCCGATCTCAGCATACAGCAGATTCAGGCAGGTCTGAAGATGCAGCGCTTGGCATATTATCCTAGCATTGCATTCCAGCCCCAAGGTACTCTGTCAAGCTGGGACTTCAACAAGGCCAGCAAGACCTATGCTTTCCCTATTGCAGCCAGTTGGCAGTTTGGTTCTATGGGAACCATTCGCAATACCAAGAAGCAGTATGAGATGAACCTTGAGATGACAAAGGCTGCCAAGCAAGCCACTCGCACTGCCATCATTGCCAATGTGGCTAACCTCTACTACACCCTGCAGATGCTCGACGAGCAGCTTAAGACTACGCAAGCTACCATCGACATTTGGGCAGAGAATGTACGCGCTATGGAGGCTATGAAGGAGGGCGGTATGACCAATCAGGCTGCTGTATCGCAGACTAAGGCCAACTACTACAACTTGCTCAGCACAGTGCCCACACTGAAGAATAGCATTTCACAGACCGAGAACGCACTCTGCACTCTCCTCTGCGAAGCACCTCATAGCATTAGCCGTGGTGCATTCAATGCCGATGCATTCCCCGCTCAGTATTCTGTAGGTATGCCCGTGCAGTTGCTTGCCAATCGTCCTGACGTACATGCTGCAGAGATGAAGGTAGCTTCAGCCTTCTATGGCGTGAACATTGCTAAGGCTGCTTTCTATCCTTCGCTCAATATCACGGCACAGGGAAGTTGGACCAACAATGCAGGTATGATTGTAAATCCTGGTAAGATTCTCGCTACATTGCTCGGCTCTATCACGCAGCCGCTCTTTGCCAACGGCAAGTTGAAGGCCAACTTGAAGATATCTCAACTGCAGTATGAAGCAGCACAGAACGATTTCAAGTCCACCCTTATCAGTGCTGGTCAGGAGGTAAGCAACGCTTTGGCACAGTATGAGGCTGCAGCTCAGCAAGAGCAGGCTTGCAAACAGCAAGTAGCGGAACTCACTACAGCGCTCGAGAACACCAAAATGCTCTTCCAGCACAGCGCAAGCACCACCTACTTGGAAACGCTGACTGCTCAGCAGAGCCTTATTCAAGCTCAGTTGACGCTCATCTCTGATAAGTTCGACAAGGTGCAAGCTGCCATCAACCTCTATCAGGCACTTGGTGGCGGACGTGAAACAGAAACTAACAGTAATAACTAACCCCGTCAGAGGAAAGAATGTGAGGTTATAAGGCATTATGATCCGTAAGGACGATGACCCTATAACCTCATTCTCCTACTTACTTCCGACATAATATTCATCTATCCATGATCAGTCCTTTAGCATACGTTGACCCTGAAGCCAAACTTGGTCAGAACGTTGAAGTAGGTCCCTTTGCCTACATTGAAAAAGGTGTTGTTATTGGCGACAATTGCGAAATCAAGTCACATGCCAGCATTCTTGAGGGTACCACAATGGGTACTGGTAACATCATTTACCAAAATGCTGTGATTGGTGCAACTCCGCAGGATTTCCACTACGTAGAGGGAACTCCCTGCAAAGTGATAATCGGTAATGATAATCACATTCGTGAAAACGTGGTAATCGCTTCAAGTTCCTATGCCGACAAGGCTACGACCATTGGCGATGGCAACTTTATTATGGACCGCGTACACATCTGTCACGACGTAAAAGTGGGCAATAAGTGTGTGTTAGGTATAGGTGCTTGCATTGCAGGCGAAGCCGAAATCCACGATTGCTCTATTCAGAGTACAGGTGTTGTCGTGCAGCAGCATGTCCGCGTAGGTCGATTCTCACTCATTCAGAGTGGTTGCCGTGTACAGAAAGATGTGCCTCCTTACGTAATTTTGGGTGGCAACCCCGCTTCTTATCATGGCGTGAATGCCGTAGTGCTTAAGCACGTCAACGTGACCGAACGCATCATCCGTCATATAGCCAATACCTATCGTATTATCTATACAGGCAACTTCAGCCTTGAAGATGCTGTTATCAAGATTCCCGAACAGATTCCTATGAGTAACGAGATTCAAGATATCCTCGACTTTATCAAAAAAGCTAAGCATGGCATCGTACGCCATATGAAGGAAGACTAAGTCCTGACTCTCTTCTTTTGTAAAAACATAGTAAAGGGTGGCTCTAATAATCCAGATGTTAGGATTTATTAGAGCCACCCTTAATAATGTTGGTAATAGGACCGCGTTTAGTCGTAGCGGTTATGGATTTTGAGTAGTGTTCTCGCATAGAGAATTGAGGATGAAAGGCACGGCCGCAATCAGAACTTATTATGCCTCTTTGATCATCCAATCACCGAGAGTACGCAGATGGCTATCGAAGTTTACGCCAATCTTGACGAGGCGCTTGCCTTCGGCAGAGTAGGGCACAAGGTAGCCTTTCTCGTCGATTTGACGGAGAGCCTCTTCGGCAGAATCATCATATTTTAGTTCGAACACGTAGATAGCATCGGGCATATACACTACGGCGTCGGCTCTACCAATGGCACTATTTTCTTCCACTCGAATGTGAGCTCCCATAAGATTGAATATAAGATAAAATACCGTTTGGAAGTCGCGCTCATTTTTATTAGAGAGCCGATTGGATATGCTGGCAAGGTAAGCCTTCATACGTACCAAAGCACCTTCAACGTTCCCCTCGTAGAGATTTTCGAGAAAGTCCCCAATCATGCTATTATTGTCCAAAGAAATGGGTGACAGGTAGTTGGGCGCCAAACTCTTAATCATGCCGATGCGCACTTCCTTGTTAGGATACTTTAGAGAGTATCTCTTAAGAATAGGGTTGTACTTCTTAATCGTAAGATATCCGCTTTGGTAGAGTAGGGGCAGAGGAGATGTCATTTGTTCGGGTGATACGTCGAAGTCTTCAATGTCGCAACCATCTTTTTCGATGTCGAGCACGTTGACATGGTATTTCTGCAGACTCTTGATAAGATAAGTAGGCGTGCCAGAGCCAAACCAATAGGAGTCTATATTTTGGCTGTTGAGGGCTTTAATCAAGCTGAAGGGGTTGTAGATATCTTCAGAGTTCTTGCTAAAATGATATCCATCGTAGTGTTGCTTCAATTCATTCAAGCACTCTTCGTACGAAAGTCCTAATGCTTTGCCAAGCTCGGCGACATCGGGCTTCATCACCGTGGTCAGCTCCGTCTGACTTATACCGCATATGGCAGAGTATTGGTCGTACATACTGATGTTGTCTAGATTGTTGAGCTCGCTAAAGATACTGAGTTGAGAGAACTTCGTAATACCCGTGATAAAGACGAACTCCAGATAAGGATCGAGCATCTTGATAGGGCTGTAGAAGTTTTGCATGATTTGGCGCAATGCCAGCAGGTTGTCCTTCTCATGTACCACGTCGAGTAAGGGTGCATCGTATTCATCGATGATGATTACAACCTTCTGTCCAGTCTGCTCAAAAGCTCTCTTTGTGATGCCTGCTAACCGTTCGTTTGGACCGATTTCTGCCTCGTTTTTGCCATACTGCTTTTCGTAAGGAAGTAATTGCAGATTCAAGTACGAATTGAGTTGATCCTTATCGAAGTGTTTCGCTCCGCTAAGGTCGAAATGAAGTACAGGATGCTTTATCCAGTCCTTTTCGTATGCATCAATGGCCAATCCCTTAAATAGTTCTTTACGCCCTGTAAAGTAGGCATGAAGAGTAGAGGCAAAGAGAGACTTACCAAACCGACGTGGCCGGCTTAGGAAGATATAACTCATCCTCTTTTTCTTGAAATCAATAATATATTTGGTTTTGTCTATATAGAGATACCCCCCCTCTCGAATTTTATCGAAAGTTTGTATCCCTACAGGGTAATAATTTGCCATATAATCGGTCATCGTGTCAGGCTTTAATATATTCACAGCGCTAAGATACGAAGAAACATTTAATCAATACTTATGGATATCCGAAAAAGTACGTGCAGAAGGCCCGATTCGTCGTCTATAAGGCATACACTACGCTTAGACACGACCGTACGTGATAAAATCTCAAAAAAAATGCCTATAAAATGCCTATTTAGCGCAATAAAAGGGCAAAAAACGCTTGCCGTAAGGAATAAATCATTACTTTTGCACATGGAAAGCTAATGACCGACGGATTGGTGGCAAATATGAGATTTGCCGAAATCAATTGCTCGGAGTGCATTGATGCTTTCGCTAACCCCGTGTATCGGTCTGTGCAGTGTGCTGCCTATGATGGCTGATGCAGTTCAGGTGGAGTCTTTTATCTATCACATTTGTCTTTAATTAACTCCGCCTCTCCCCAATACAATAATCCAGAAATATTCAGTAAACTCTTAATAGAGCATCTTGATGTTTTGTCGTCGTGCGAGCGTATGGAGCATGGCTTGTAATAGTCCGTGCATCCGTGTGGCGCAAAGAAGCTGGCGTACAAAGGCATGGAAGATGACTTCAACTCAGCAATTATATGACAAACTTTACGAAGGAGCAATTGATCGAAATGAACGATGCAGATTTGCTCGCAATTGCGGAAGAGATGAAAATTGCCGACGTGGTAAATAGATCACGTGAGGAAATAATTTACGATATACTTGACGCTCAAGCTGTGCAACTCTCAACCGCTGCAGAGCCTACTCCAGGGAAGCGACGCACACGCATCGTCAAGCGCAATGAGGCAGACCATGTATTTTCTACCAACCTTTCGCCCGTGAAGAAGGACGAGGAGTCAACGGCTGAATCGCATGAGAAGAATGAAAATATTACTACCGCGCCCACTGCTACTTCTGTAGAAGTACCCGCTCCCCCCAAGCGCAAGCGTGGTCGTCCGTCGAAAGCAGAGATTGCAGCGCGTGAGGCTGCTGCCAAGGCTGCAGAAGAAGCTGTCGCAAAGGCTGCCGAAGAGAAGGAACAGAAAGAAACAGATGATGCGTCAGAGAGCAATAAGCAGCAATCGGCTGCGGTGAATAAACCCATAGGGGGGGATGGTATACCCGATTTCGTGGCAGAGCAGATGCGCTCACAAATCCACGTTGATGAATCCAATCCCGACGTGCTCGATATGGAAGAGGTGAAGCGCACTTTGGGCAATCGCATTCAGCCAAGCGCACCGAAAGTGCCTATCGAAGAAACCAATGCCGTTTCGACAAGAGAAGTTCAAGATAATCCGAATAATGAAGAAGACTTCATTATAACCAAAGATATCCCCGTCATCTTTGAGGGAAGCGAGCTGAATGTACCGCAGAGCGAGGGCGCTACGTCTCGCTATAATAGTTATGGAGAGCAGGCAGACGAAAATATGCAGAGCCGTCCCAAATTCCGTCGCTTCAAGGATGATCCGCTCATGCAGGGCAAGGCTGGCACTTCGTCGATTTCTAAAGATCAGGGCTACCAGCGTGCAGAGCAGATAGAAAGCAGAGAAGTCGCAAGTCCACGCTATGAAGGACCTCAGCCCGTCGACCATCTGCTCGACGGCCGTGGCGTGCTTGAGATTGTGCCCGAGGGCTTCGGTTTCCTTCGTTCGTCCGACTACAACTATCTGGCTTCACCCGACGATATCTATGTCTCTCCAGCACAAATCCGCCGCTATGGTCTTAAGCCTGGAGATGTAGTAGAGGGTAAGGTCAAAATACCACGCGAGGGAGAGAAGTTCTTTGCCTTGATGGAGATAGAGCGCATCAATGGTCTTACTCCCGAAGAAGTGCGCGACCGCATCTCTTTCGAACACCTCGTACCACTATTCCCCGAGGAAAAGTTCAATCTTTGCTCGGGCAAGGGCGATAGCATCTCATGCCGATTGGTCGACCTCTTTACTCCGATTGGAAAGGGTCAGCGTGCACTGATTGTGGCACAGCCTAAGACGGGTAAGACCATGCTGATGAAAGACATTGCTAATGCCATCTCGCGCAATCATCCCGACACCTACTTGATGATGCTCCTTATCGATGAGCGTCCTGAGGAAGTGACAGATATGATGCGTACGGTAAAGGCTGAGGTAATCGCTTCAACATTCGACGAACCTGCAGCACGCCACGTCAAGATTGCCGGCATCGTGCTTGATAAGGCAAAGCGTATGGTAGAGTGCGGTCACGACGTAGTGATCTTCCTCGATTCCATCACCCGCTTGGCGCGAGCTTACAATACCGTTGCTCCTACTTCGGGCAAGATTCTCTCTGGTGGTGTTGATGCCAATGCGCTGCAGAAGCCCAAGCGGTTCTTCGGTGCAGCACGTAATATCGAAGGTGGTGGTTCGCTCACCATTATTGCTACTGCTCTGATCGATACCGGTTCGAAGATGGATGAAGTGATCTTCGAAGAGTTCAAGGGTACGGGTAATATGGAACTTCAGCTCGACCGCTCTTTGGCCAACAAGCGTATCTTCCCTGCTGTCAACATTGTGGCTTCTTCTACTCGCCGCGATGACCTCTTGCAGGATGAGCTTACCCGCAAACGCATGTGGGTGCTTCGCAACTACATAGCCGATATGAATCCGCTTGAAGCAATGACCGACGTGAAGCGCCGTATGGAGAATACACGCGATAATACCGAGTTCATTGCTACGATGAACTCTTAACTCCGTCGATAATAAGAACTACACGCATTGGCGGGACCCTTGTAGGTACGTTATTTCATTAATTTGTTAACAAAAATCCCCAATGCACTGATTATACGAAATGCAACTGGCTCTCTTTAGAGGACTGGTTGCATTTTTCTGTACGCTCGGCATGAGCATTATCTAACGGGTGCAAGTCCCGAGTAAGCCCTAATAGCGGGAATTACATAGCCAAAGGCAAGGGTGTTCATCGCGAGGTGAAATCTGAAGGAAGCCAGCGGCAAACATCTGACCTAACGAACAGAAACTTCATATAAGGCATTTGACCATGGATAAGATTGCAAAACAAATCAAAGTCCCATAGCTATTCGGAATGGTTGGTGTAAATGAAGTAGGTATAAGATGGAAAGATAATGCCCTTATCCGAGGAGGTCTTACGGACGTGATAAATAGTTCTTTTACGAAAGTCATGGAGTAAAGCTTGCCGTAAGAAGTCAGCCGAAGTCATAGTAGCAAGACAAGTCGATATTCTCTTGTGAAGGACAGAACCTAATAATTAAACGATAGTAATTGAAACGTACCAAATGAAAGGTAGAATGCAGAAAACATTAGCTCAAGCCAATGACTGCCCTCAAAGAGATAGGTCGGAAACCGAATGGTATGAGGGAGTGCAGACTTTCATGTGGATACGTGAAGACAACATCGTGGAAGTACCATTCGACAAAGAACATGTATTAGAACAAATCCTTAATCCCGGAAATCTCAATCGAGCCTATAAATGCGTGATGCGGAACAAGGGATGTGGTGGTATCGACAAGATGTCATGTGAGCAACTGTTCTCATGGCTTCTGGCCAACAAGGAAGAGTTGATAAGTTCTTTGCTTGACGGTTCTTACCGTCCGAACCCAGTCAAGAGGGTAGAGATACCCAAAGACAATGGCAAGAAACGCCTATTAGGAATACCCACAGTGGTAGACCGATTAGTGCAACAAGCCATCAGTCAAGTACTGATGCCCCACTATGAGCGCAAATTTTCGAAGTCAAGTTTCGGCTTTCGTCCTCGAAAAAGTTGCCATGATGCACTGCGTAAAGCACAGAAAATAGTTGACGAGGGCTACATCTATGTAGTAGATTTAGACCTTGAACGCTTCTTTGATACCGTAAGTCATAGCAAGCTCATAGAAATACTCAGCCGTACGATAAAGGATGGTCGAGTAATCAGTCTTATACACAAATATCTCCGTAGTGGTGTAATGAACCATGGAGTGTTCGAAATGAATGAGGTGGGTACTCCGCAGGGAGGTCCACTTAGTCCACTGTTGAGTAATATCATGCTCAACGAATTGGATAAAGAACTCGAGCATAGAGGACATCCCTTTGTACGTTACGCAGACGATGCGCTGATATTTTGCAAGTCCAAGAGGGCTGCAAAACGTGTGAAAACATCAATCACCCGTTTTATAGAGAGTAAACTCCATCTGAAAGTGAACAAGGAGAAGACCGTAGTATCTTATGTTCGCGGTGTGAAATACTTAGGCTACTCCTTTTATGTGATGAAAGGTAAATGCAAACTCATGGTTCATTCCAAATCCAAGCAGAAGATGAAGTCAAGGTTAAAGACCCTGACAAGTCGCAGTAATGGTTGGGGTTATGCCAAGAGAAAGCAGAAACTGAAAGAGTACATAAGAGGGTGGATAGGTTATTATCACCTTGCAGAAATGCGACGTTTGCTTCTTGAGACAGACGAGTGGTTAAGGCGTAGAATACGTATGTGTATATGGAAAGCTTGGAAGAAAGTCAAGACAAAAGTGGCAAACCTCATTAGGTGTGGTATTGATAAATACAAAGCATACGAGTGGGGTAATACTCGCAAGGGCTACTGGTGTATTGCCAAAAGTCATATATTGCATAGAGCTATTCCGAATGATAGCCTATGTAAAGCGGGGTATGCCACTTTAATGGGTGAATATCTCGAATGGCACCCAAAATAGGAACCGCCGTATGCCGAACGGCACGTACGGTGGTGTGAGAGGTCGGTAAACATGAAAGTAGGAGATAAACACCTATGATTAGTGTTTACCTCCTACTCGATT
>JBNMGC010000006.1:0-56232 GCA_050873845.1 Alloprevotella sp. | reverse complement strand
GTCATGCGAGGCTCGATGCCGAGCATGACTGAGGGATCTCTCTCTACGCCGCTTCGGGCATTGAGCCCTCCGCGCCGTGCCGAAGCGAGACGCTTCGCCCCCACTGTCTATGAGTCTACCATTTGCCCGCTCGTGAAGCTGACGCGGGGATGCGTTGTCCACGGGGAACTGCGTGACTGATGGTAGAAATGCTCTCTGTTACTGCTTACCCAAACTTTGCATGAATGACTCTTCTTCCATCTTCATGATATCCATGTCGGTGGGAGCGATGGGCTTATACTTCAAGCGACGGAGCGCATTGGCGGGAGTGTTAGGAGCATCGGTGATGGTGAAAGTCATTACCTCAGTGAAGTCGCCATGATAGAAGTCTACGGGGTAGATGCCCGAAGCAGGATTCTTACCCGTCACGGGAGTAATCAGGTTGTCCTTGTAGCGAGCAATGATAGACCAGTTCGTGGCAATCGTGCGGTCGCAGTTGCTAAACATGTTGACCACAACTTTGTAAGTACCATTCTCCACCTTCTCTGCCGGCAGGTAGATGTTCTCCTTGTTGATGCCGTCAATGTAGCATCCTGCGTTAGAGTCAATGTCGAGACCATAAGTAGCCACGGAGTCTTCTGTCACCTGTACTGTTCCACCGCGGTGGCCGTAGTAGATATGCTCATCGCTCGGAGTGTAGAGATGGAGGTCAATGTCCTTGTTGTTGCTAAAGGCAAGTTTGATTTCCAGTGCACCGCTTTTGGTCTCAATTTGCTCAATTTCTGTCTCAACGGGGGCGGTAATCTGTCCATTTCCCAGTTGTCCGCTGATCATGATAGTAGACTTTCCAGCGTACTCGTTGCTCATCATGACAGGGATCACGTAGGTGTTGTAGCCCGTCGATGATCTCGTGGCTACGTTACCTTCGTCAGAGTCGGCATTCGGGTCGTATTCGTAGTAGCCGCCTACATCCTTGATGCTGATGTAGAACTTGCTGACATCTTGTTCTGTGACCACGGTGACATAGTTCATAGCGCCATTCATTACTTGATCACTCATCGATACGCCAGAGAGTTTCTCGTCGGTAGTCTGTTCGGGCATGCTGCCTTCGTTGTACACCGCATTCTTGATGGTGAAATACTTTGCCTCGAGTGGAGGAGTCACTTCGGGAGTCTTCCCGTCGTCGTCAGAGCACGACTGCATTTGCACGCCAAGGGCTAATGCGAAAATGAAATAAAGGATTTTCTTCATAATAAAGGTATTTGAAGGGTTATAAGTTCTGGTAATTAATAAGTATATGATGGAGGCAAAGATAGAGAATATATTAAGAATGCTTTTCACTAAAAATAATGATTTTCCACTATGTGGCACAGAATATGACATATTATGTCAATATTTCTGCTTGTGCGGTACAATAATCTTATGCAAAGCATAAGAGGAATCTACCCACTTGTGTATGCGTGGTAGATTCCTCTTAGGAAGATGTGAGATGAATGTGTAAGCTGACGTAAGAACTGCTTATTGCAAGAACGTGTATTACTTCTTATTTTGTTAATAGCAAGAACGTATTACTTATTACTTTTTACTTATTACTTATTACTTTAAAATTTTATGTAGTCTTTTATCGCGCAACTTGCTCCATGCCTCGATGATGCGCTGGCGAGAGCGTGTGATACTGGCTTTGTAGACCGTGCAGGTGGTGATGAAGTAGATGCCAGCTTGTATCCAAAGCATGTACCAATCGTGTTGCACATCACTCAGGGGCGCTCCCATATTGTTGATCGCAACGAAGCCGTTGATACCGAACGTCGAGGGGAAGATGTAGCTAATAGCTTTCCATGCGGGAGGTACGGCGCTACCCGGCCATGAGAGACCAGAGATGAAGAGCAGTGGTACGGAGGTGAAGACAATCAGCATGATGCACATCTCGCGATGGCGCACGAATGCACTGACCGTCATGGAGAACAGCACACTGGCAATGAGGAAGGGGAGGGTGAAGAAAGCAATGTCCCAAGGATTGCCTATCTGGTTGAGGTGGAACAAATGGGGTATGACGCCAAGAATGTACACGCTCAGCGGAATGTAGACCATGAAGTAAGCCAAGCCTTTGCTCAGCACAATGCGAAACAGACCGCGGTGATGGCGCGTGATGGGCACGAGATTACGAAATTTGTTGTGCTCACGAGCCGTACCTGCTGCCATACCTACGCCCAGGAGCAATGTCTGCTGAATGATGAGGATGAGCACAGCAGGGATGAGGAAGGTGGCAAAGCCATTCTGCGGATTGTAGAGCGACACCTCTTCGTACTTGATGGGATGCTCAGCCACTTGGTCTTGTTCAGCTGTAGTGCCGCCTCCGCGCTTCACCTTGATCTGCGCATTCATGGCCAGAGATACGTTGGTGTTGGCAGTAAGCACGCTTTTATAATAAAGCATACCACTCATGTCGGCAAAGGCACTTACGTAAATCTGTTCGCCACGAGCAAGCCTTAGCGAGAAGTCGCGCGGGATGTATACTGCACCATATGCATCGCGATGCTTGATCAGATTCTTAGCCTCTGTCATATTGGCGCAGTAAGAGATGATCTTCACGTCGGGCGTGGCATCGAGGTGGCGCAGGTATTCGCGACTCTGAGCCGAACGGCAGTCGTCGACCACGGCTATAGGCACTTCGCGCACCACTTCGTTGGTATAAATAAACGTGTAGAGCAGGGGATAGCCCAGGGGCACAAGGAAGAAGAAGATGATCACGCCTTTATCGCGGATGATCGTCTTGAGTTCCTCGCGGAATATGTAGTTGAAGTCAGATAGAGCCTGACGAATATTTTTTATCATAGCAGCGTATAGAGAGTAGATGGTTGGCTTATAGGGCTGCGTCGGAGCTGAAAAGGTAACTTACTTGTTAACCCGTTAACCCGTCAACCCGTCAACCTGTTAACCCAAAAACTTAGGGCTCGTAAGCATACGTCTTCATCACCTTCTTGAGACGACCGAGGAAGGGGACGGGAAGCATCATGAAGCATACCATGCCCGCGACGAAGGGTAGCGCATTGGTGAGCGAGTAGCCATCTAGGGCGCAGTTGACGTAGAGCAGATAGTAGAGGTGCAAGGGGAAGAGGTAGGAGAGGCCTTGCAGAATAGGGTGCATTGCCATGACGGGGAACGACATACCCGATATACTAAACGAGATGACGCCCCAAAGCGATGCAAACGACAGTCCCATGCGGAGCGTGGGAAGCATCGTAAACATAAACACACCTAGTCCCTGGCAAGCCAGTACGAAGAGCGCCATGACGCTCCACATGCGCGGTATGCCGCAGTTGCAGGGGAAGTGGAGGTAGCCGTAGAGCAGCAGTACATAGATGCTACCCATCAGCAGGAATATGATGGTCTGGGGTAGAAGTTTTGTGCCGAGCGCGGCTATGATGGAGTCGTTGGCTTGATGCATGAGGTCGTCGGCTGTACCAAACTTTAGCTCCGAACCGAGGCTATACACCGTGGTCATGAATATGAATATGCCGAGCATACCCGGTATGATGATGTTGGAGAGGTAGATGTTATAGTTGAGCCACGGATTGTTTGTAGCGTGCATGTCGATGACGATGGGCTGGAGGTAAGCCATAGCTTGTCCCTCGGTAGCACCCTTGGCATAAAGCACCGTGCGCGTGGCTGCACCCGAGGCAAGCTCTGACATCATGCGCATGTCGCGATAGAGTAGCGATCCTGCCACCAGGTAAGAGAAGTTGGTGTAGAAGGACACAGTAGGCACACGCTGTAGTTGTGCTTGCTTGGTGGTACCTTGCGGAATGAGGTAGAAACCGTAGATGTCGCCCTTCTGCACAGCCTTGCGCGCTTCCGTCACGTTGGCATATTCGTGTACGATGTCGCTCATCTGGAATGCATCAAGATTGCGAGCCAAGTTGCGCGTAGTGGTAGAGTGGTCTTCGTCGACGAGCCCCATAGGAAGACTCTCAGGTAGCCCCTCCTTCATCAGAGAGGTGAAGAAGTAGTAGCAGAAGAGCGGAGCCACCACCATGCAGAATATGTAGATAGGCTGTGTGGCGAGGCGGCGAAGCTCACGAAGGACTAAAGTCCAGCCAGTCCAACCTCCTGAAGCCATCCCCCCTGAAGCCTCTCCCCTTGCGGGAGAAGGGGCGTGGTCGCTTGGGGTGGGCGTATTTCTTTGTTGATTATCTGACATACGTAATGTACTTAGGTTGTTGCATTTTCTAAGTCTTTGAGTAAGTGGGCAGATAGTTCTTGCCAGTTTTGGGGGCGACTCGTCTCGCGTCGGCATCTATTACTGATGCTGAGTAGAAGCCTATTCTTAGTTTGTAATTCCCCATTCTGTGCAGTAAAGCCGACGCGAGACGCGTCGCCCACAGATTGGCGTGGAATAGATTGTTTCTTACTTTATCAGCACACTCATGCCCGGTCTGAGACCATCCACCTTTTGCACGGGGCTTGCTTTTACTTCAAATGTCTTCATGTCGTACTGGCCCGTAGTCTTGGTGGCTTTCCATGCGGCATACGAGCCGAGATCCTTCATATAGTATACCTTGAGGGTTACTTCCTTGTTGCCCAGTGCGGGAATAGTAGCCTTGAATGTTTGGTTCATCTTGAAGAGACTTAGGTGGTCCTCACGAATGTTGAAAGTGACCCACATATCGTTCATCAAAGCCACGTTCATGATAGGAGCACCCGTACCTACGAGTTCGCCCACTTGAGGGAAGATGTCGGTCACCTCGCCATCAGCAGAGGCTGTAAGCACCGTCTCCTTGATGTACGAATTCACCTCGCTCACGGCTCCCTTAGCACGATTTACCAGTGCAGCGGCTGCTTCTTTATCTTCACGTTCGGCACCATTCTTGGCCATGTCGTACTGCGACTTTGCTGCACGTTCTGTGGCAATGGCAGCGTTGCGCTGAGCAGTCACTTCGTCGAGTTTCTGGGCGGTCATCACGCCTTGGTCGAAGAGGCGCTTCACGCGCTGATAAGACTTCTCTGCAATATCGACACCAGCCTTGGCTTTCTGCCACATCTCGTAAGCACCCGCAATCTGTTCTTGGCGAGCACCCTTCTCAGCTTTGCGGTTTTGAGCTGCTGCAGCGTCTTCAGCGGCTTGTGCCTGTGTGAGCTTAGCTGAAACTTCGGGGGCTTCGAGGATGGCGAGTGTATCGCCAGCGTGTACGTAATCGCCCTCTTTCACCATAAACTTCAGAATTCGGCCAGGCACCTTGCTCGATACGCGATACTCCGTCACGTCTGCTTGTCCTTGGATGGTGTCGTCTTCATGATTGAAGGCATAGAGACTACCTATTACTACTAAGATGATGATCCCTGCCATGATGAAGATGGCGGGAAGAAAATTCGCTTTCTGTCTCATATCGTGTATGATGTGTGTAAATATACTTTATGAAATCTGTTGTCTATTATATATAATAAGGTATGCTGAGCGTTTACGCATTATCTTCCCACAGCCTTTTCGTAAGCAGCGCGGCAGAGCTTAATGTCTATCTGAGAGTCAATCTTGTCGCTGTGTGCCTGAAGCCATGCGGTCTGTGCTTGCAGCAAGTCGGTGGTGTTGATCACACCCTCCTTGAAGCCCACTTGGGCGGTGCGCAGATTCTCTTCCGCTTTGTCGAGGTTCTTAAGGCTTAACTCGAGCTTGCGATTGGCTTCGTTCACGCGGAAGGCTTCTTGCGTCACCTGCAGCTCGATCTTTTCTTTTGCCTCGTCAGTCTTCAGGCTTGCCATTTGGGCTTCTGTGCGAGCAGCGCGTACTTTATACTTCGTTTCGCCCCAATTCCATACAGGCACTTTCAGCATGACGCCCACAGCCCATGTGCCGCGAAACTTCTTCTCGAAGCTATTAAATACGTTCGGGTTGGAAATCATATATCCACCCGTAAGCGCCAATTGCGGCAATACAGCGGCGCGTTCTACCTTAGCCTTTTCTGCATAGATACTCTGTGCAGTGGCGAGCTGACTCAGTTCGGGACGTAAGTCGTAGGCAGTCTGCACTTCAGCCTTGATATCCTCTGTCTGTGTAGGAAGGTCGGCATTGTTTTCATCGGCGAGGGTGGGGGCAGATTCCAAAGGCAGCCCGCAGAGCTGGCATAGGAGCATGCGCGAGAGTGTAAGTCCATCTTCCACCTTGACGAGTGTCATTTCGGCTTCATTGAGTTTCACGCTCACAGAGAGTTCGTTGCTCTTAGTGGCCACACCCTCGTGGATCATCTTCACCACGTCGGAGTCGAGATGAGCCAACATGTCGCGATAGCTGATGGCCAAGCGGCGCTTGTTGGCGAGCGATACCACTTGCCAATAGGCCTTGTCGACGTCGAGTGTCACCTGCTGTCCATCGGCACGGAGCTGATCTTGTGCCAACTTCTCTTGAAGCTTGGTGATATTCTCGTAAGCCTTAATCTTACCACCCATGTAGAGCGGTTGGATGAGGAGAATCATGCCTGCCGTCATGTTGCGCGTGTCGGTGCGAAGAGCGTCGGTAAGTCCTTGTCCGAATGCGTTGCCCAACTGGCCGAGTTGTGGAAGCTGTCCGCTGATGTTCTGAATCAGCGGTGCGAGGTCAGGATGCTGTTGTATGATTTGTCCTGCAATAGTCTGAAACTGTCCGCCAAACTGGCTCATGGCGTTTGTTCCCAGATTGTTGAGCGCATTCTTTTGGTCCTTGCTAAGCAGTGATATCTCATTGCCCGAACGCATGTAGCCCGCGGTAAGCGACACTTTGGGCAGGTAGTTCGTGTGAGCTGCTTTACGGTCCCATCCTGCTTTTTCGATCTTCATCTTGCCTTGCGCTAGTTCCTTATTATTGCGCATGGCTAGTGCACGGCAACTATCAAGCGTAAGCACCGTTTGTGCCTCGGCCCAAAGGCTGAAACCAGCAAGCGAGAGTAGGATTAAGAGTTTCTTCATATACAGAAAGAGTGTATTATTGTTTCTACGTTTAATCATGCAAAAATACGGATTTATCGTATTCGGTGCATGCCTTATATTCGCAAAAGAGAGAAATAGAACAATTGTGCCGTATAATACATATAATCTTGAAGCGTTCTTTCAAGTCAAGTAAAAGCATTCATACCGATTTCAGTTTTGAGTAATGTAAACCCGTTGGCGGAATTTCTGGTTAACGGGTTAACAAGTTGACAGGTTAACAAGTAAGTATGCTATATCACTTATTATGTTAAAGTCAGAATGACAGAAAGCTTAAAAAAAACTTTGCAAACTTACCTGTTAACCCGTTAACTTGTCAACTTGTTACTAATTCCGCCAACGCGTTAATATAAGCATATAATTATTTGCGAAAGAGGGTTTTCTCGTCTGCTGATGAAGAATAAGAGCTTTGCCGATGGCCATCGGTAGCTTTGCCGATGGCCATCGGTAGCGCTGCCGTAGGCCAACGGCAAAGCTGCCGATGCCCATCGGCAGACGAGTAAATGTACATTCAGAGACGAATACATTATTATTCGTAGAATAGTAAAAGATGATTCAGCAACGATAAGTACTGAAGTTCCGGATTTAGGATTGTTGGGCTTTCAGCCCGTCCCCCTCTAAATCAGAAACTTGAATAACAGATAGGCACTTTGAAGCCAAATTAAGAGTTGTAGCATACTGAAAACTAATGAGTTGTGTAATAATTTTTTGACACTTATACTATGAATATTGACCGCTTATACCTTTGTTGTTACCATTCATGCGTTAGTGTGCATAGGTGAAAGAATTTTAAAAACAAGAATGTTGTACCTTTGCCAAAGAGAGATGTACAGAAAATGTGCTAATGATCGCAATTTCTCGATAGCTCATAAGAGAGATGAACGAAGCCAAAGATATGAGCAAGAGAACGTGAAAGACGTACGTTTTCATAATTTGCTAAGAACTAAATCTATAGAAAAACAAGCATTATGTCACAAAACAAGACAGTAATTCAAGGACTTACCCCAGACGATAATGCGGGTGGTATGACGGGCATGTATGCACGCGGTGCACAGCCTGCAGCTCGTGGTACGATTGTGCCAGGTATGGAAAATATGAGCGTTGGTGGAGGTCAGCCTATGGGATCGCCGGCTCCTGCTCAGCGCAGAGTAGTGCAACCAGGTAAACCCGTGGTGGGATTTCTCTATTCCATCTCGCGTACGCAGATGGGAGAGTACTGGCCGCTGCAGATAGGTCGCAACACGATTGGGCAAGACGATGCTTCAGACATTGTGCTGAAAGAGGGCACTGTGTCGGGCAACCATGCCGTAATCATCGTCAGACAAATCAAGAATACGGGTGGCGTCATTGCCGCCGTGACGGATACGCAGTCGACCAATGGTACGATGATCAATGGCGAGACCATAGGATTTCAGGCCGTGGAGTGCCACAGCGGCGACAAAATCACCGTGGGCAATAACTATGAACTCGTATTGGTGCTGATTGATGCCAGCAAGTATGATCTATCTGTGGCAGAAGGCTTTATCCCCGTGGAAGCATCGGAGCCAGAAGACGACTATAGCGATGTACCTTCGTTCGGAGGAGGTGCCACACAGCCCGAAGGATTCGGCGGTCCGCAGCCCTGGCAAGGAGGTGGTGGCTACGTGGACAACGGAGGCACTGTGGGGCTCGATGGATCCGCTCCTGGTTACAACAATGGTGGAACAGTGCCAATGTAAGTCTATCTCCGTTATAAGCTTATAATACTGCAGAACTTTCCTTGCTGCTGGTATACTTGCTTGTGAGCAACTGCGGCAAGAAAGTTCTGCAAAGGTTATTCTGATTAGATGAAAAACTAAAATATAGAGAAGCATGTCCCTATTCAAAATACAAGGCAAATCTGAAAAGCAGCAAGGAGTATACTACGAGTTCGATTCCGACGATGAGCCATTGGGCATTGGCGGTATGGGCAAGGTGTACAAGGGCCGTTGTGTGAATGAATTAACGCAGTCAGTGCGCAATGTCGCCATTAAGTTTATGTATAGTGACATGCCGCCCTACGCCATCGAAAAGGCCCGCCGCGAGGCTTCCATACATTTTCGCCATGACAACCTGATAGAAATGCTCGGCTTTATAGAGACCGAGAGTAGGGGAGTGCTAGGCGAGGTGGAGCACCATTACCATGTGGTAAGCGAACTGCTCGAGGGCGTCTCGCTCGATCATTTGCTCAATGGAAAACTTGTGGACCAAAAAGGCATCACTGTGCCCTATGCAGAGAAACTTTATAAGGACTATCAGCAAGACCCCGTCCACTTTGCTACATTCATTGTGCGTAATGTACTTTCGGGCTTAGCAAGTATGCACGATGCTGGCTACATTCATCGCGATATAGATCCCACCAATATTATGATCACTCGCGACGGACATATCAAGCTAATCGATTTCGGCATCGCAAAGAAATTCAATTCCCTTACCACAAGTGATAAGCATCTGACACAAGCCGGTCAGTTCATTGGCAAACCCGAATATGCAGCTCCCGAACTTGTGCTTGGAGCTATCAACGAGCAAAACCAAACTACCGACCTTTATGCCGTGGGCATCTTGCTCTTCCAATGTATCGTGGGGCATGTTCCCTTTGAAGGCGATCGTAGTGATATCTTGCAGAAACAACTTCATGCGCCTCTCCCGCTCAAACTCATCAAGCACAAGGGAATGCGCAAACTCATAGCTCGTGCCACGGAGAAACAGCGGGCGAAACGATTCCAAAGTGCAGCAGAGTTTCGCGTGGCGCTCGACAATGTGAAGGATGCTGCAGGCATGGAGTGGAAGCCACTCTATACCTATATAGCTAGTGGCTCGGTGGCTTGTATCATTGCCGTAGCGGGCATCGTTTGGGCGCTGAGCGGAAATAAGACAAGTGGTGAGGTTCCCATCGTAGCAGAAACTTACTCCTACGAAAGCGTCATCGCTTCCATCCATGATGGAGAAATCTCTGAGCAGCGAGCCATCGATGTGTTAGATTCGCTTTCACACAACGATGCACGCGCCACATTTTTGCTGAGTCAACTTCTCTTCAAGAGCAAACTGACCGACGACAATGCTCCCGATAGTATTAAGCGCATTCAGCAGCAGCTCGGCATTCATACCGACAATCAGAAAGCTCACGAGCTATTAGTAAAAACCATAGAGCAAGAGCCCGATAACTATAAAGCAGCTTTCGAGTTGGCTCTCGATTATTGGAAAGCCGACCAGCGAACTGATGCAGTTCCCGCTCGTGACGGCGATCGCGCTCAGCAACTCTTCGATCAAGCTTATAAGTTAGCTACTCAGGCCCACGATGCGGAGTATGCTCGGCAAGCCGATAGTTACCGATCGGCCATAAAGCAATGGCGCGAAAATCTGAAAATGATCAATAATTCGAACAGATAATATATTTCCGATTGTTATGCCTAAGCCAGGAAGATCCAATGTGGTGCAAAAGCCCGGCGACCCGTATATTTATCTCTATGTCATGGGAGAATGGTACTGCTATAACCCGCAAGAGCCTCCCTTAGGCAGTGGAGCCATGGGCGATGTGTACCGAGGCTATCGTTGTAAGAACGGTGCCGTTATCGCTATCAAGCGCGTGAAGGATTGTTATGCCAATAACAAGATGATACGCGAGCGAGCTCGCCAAGAAGCAAGTCTTGCTTTTCGCCATCCCAACTTGGTGGAGATGATAGGATGTTGCGAGTATGCCCCCGATTATGGACCAATCTTCATCTTAAGCCATTATGTGCAAGGCATGAATGTAGATGAATACGTCCATACATTTGAAGACTCTCCTACGAGAGTTGAGAAAGTCTGCAATGTGGTGTGCGCTGTGCTCGATGCACTCGATTATGTTCACTCCCGGGGTGTGATTCATCGCGACATAAAACCATCTAATATAATGGTCGAGAATGGATCGAATGTACGCTTAATGGATTTGGGCATTAGCCGAATGAGCGGTGGCAACAAGTTCTCTTCATGTGGATTTATCGGTACGCCTCAATATTCTGCTCCTGAGCAAATCAAGCGCGAGGAGAATGGAAGCATGGTATCCATTAATGCCACGACGGACATCTACGAGCTTGGCATCACCTTCTACGAACTCCTTACGGGAACTAACCCCATGAACTGCGAAAGCGAAGCCGAGACCTTAGCGCGCCAAATCTCCGATCCTCTGCCTTATAACGAGCGAATTCCGCGTAAACTTTACAAAGTAATAGTTAAGGCCACGGATAAAGAACAAAGTCAGCGCTACCAGACAGCCAAAGAATTTAAAGAAGCCATCAATCAAGCTTTACAGCCCGATCCCACTTTGGGAGAGCGGTTAAGCGAGTGGTTGCAGACCAACCAGACAGCAGTGGTCGTGGTGGCTGTAGGATTAGGCATTGTTGTGGCGATCTTAATTCTTCTACTAATAATGATTTAACCACGGATGGATATGGACAATAACTCATTGCAGATAATAAAGTTGCCCTTATACACCTAACGATATAGCTCCATGGAAATACAAAAGATTTATACCAACGACAATGGACTCGTCGCAGCTTTTGCCGAATCGCGTATAGGCGGACGTCCTGAGAATCAAGACTCCTACGGATGGCAAGAGAATCCGCGTGGCTATCTCGTTACCGTGTGCGACGGCATGGGAGGAGGCCCTGGAGGTAAAACGGCCTCGACCATTGCGGTCAGCGAAATCTTGAGAAGCGTGGCTGAAGCTTCGGAAGACGAGGAGATACCCAACATTCTGAAAAAAGCTATTCGCAATGCTAATTTGGCCATCATCCAAGCTGGCACTACGCATCCAACACTTAAAGGAATGGGCTCCACTGCCACTGTGCTTTGGGTCACTCCCTACGCGGCCTATGCGGCACATGTGGGTGATAGCCGTATCTATCAGTTGAGGGGACGCAAGAAGGTGTTTCGCACATTCGACCACTCTATGGTGTTCGACATGGTGGGACAGGGTATTATCACCGAAGAACAGGCTCGCCTTTCGGCCCAATCGAATGTAATTACTCGAGCCTTGGGCATAAAGCCCGATGTAGAAGTCGATGTCGAGGAATTGCCTTATTGCCGAGGCGATCGCTTTGTGCTTTGCACCGATGGCATTCACGGCACGATGCCCGAGCACGATTTACTTCGTTTGCTCACTAACCAGCGAATAAAACTTGGCGCACTCACCGACGACGTGGCCACAACAATTGACAATCAAGGACGCTCCAAGGGCGGAGGACACGACAACCTGACTCTCGCCATGGTGGAGATGAAAGTAAACTCTAAACTAATACGACCCATGAGTAAGAAAGCAAAACTATTGGTGGCGGTGTTGGCCGTGATAGCCTTAGTGAGTCTGGCGGGAAATGCACTGCAGCTGCAGCGTGGTGGCGGATCCAATGACGCTTGCTATGTTGACAGCGTGAAGGCACTGAAAGATACCTTGGCAAGCCATCAAGCCAAGCTCCAAACATACCAAACGCAAGCTGACAGTATGGCCAAACTTCTGAAAGAGAATACCAACTTAAAGGATAAAACTCAAAGAATTAATCAACTCATAGAGGAAATGCAGAGCCTCACCGACTCCACCTCTCGTAAATAATCGCACATGCCATGAAAGTATACTCTATAGGACGTGACACGGAGTGCAACATCGTGATCAACGATAGTAGTGACGTGATAAGTCGTCGTCATGCAGTGATTAATGTGGCTAATAATGGCAAGTTGACCATTACTGATACGAGTTATAATGGTACGTACGTAAATGGTATACGTATCGCGCCCAATGTGCCTGTACCTGTGACTCGAAAAGATAGTGTGACTTTTGCACATGTGGCCAAACTCGATTGGAAACTAATCCCTAAGCCCGCTTTGATGCGCTGGCTGCTCCCAGGTGGTATAGCCGCGGGAGTGCTTGTTGTAGTAGGCGTGGTCTGTGCGGTGTGTTTCTTGGGTAGCAAAACGACAACTTCCGATTCAAGCGATGATCAGCCCGTGGCAGTAGCCGATTCGACCATTCAAGAAAAAACTGATAGTGCAGCGCGGAAAGAGAACTCTTCAGCCGAGAAGGAAAGCAAAGTTTCTAATAATAAGGAAAAGACCGCGCATGACAAGAATTCTTCGGACCAGAAGGGCAAGGCTGCTTCACGTGGCAAGCAAGACGCTGCAAAGAGTAAGAAGACTAATGCCTCGGCTAGCAAACAATCCGCTCCATCCCAAAAGAACGCTTCTCTCCCCAAGCAGCATGCTAAGCCTGCAGAATCTAAGGAGCCTGCGAAGGTGGCTAAGCCTGAATCTCCAGCACAGTCTTCAACATCCCAAAGAACGAGAATCCACTAAACATATCCCAATTTCCCATTTCCCCTAAACAACCAACCGATATGAGACTCTTGAAAATAGGTCGCGACGCTTCGTGCGACATCGTGCTTCACAGCGATAAAGTAAGCGCTATCCATGCAGAAATCACTTTGCTCAACAACGGCGATATCTCGCTTGAGGATAAGGGCAGCCATAATGGTACATTTGTGATGAATCGTCCCATCAAGCCGGGAACTCCCGTCAACATACGTCGTGGCGATGCCATACGCTTTGCCGATGTAGAACTACAATGGAGCCAAGTGCCCATGCCCGAGGACAATAGCAACTTTAAGGGTATATGGTCCATAGGCAGTCATTTCAACAATGACATCCAGATTACGGGCAACACTGTGAGCCGCTATCATGCCACGATCAAGCTCTCGCGTGACGGAAAATTCTATATCACCGATCATAGTAAAAATGGCACCAGCGTCAATGGTGTGAGAATACCCCAAAACCAGCCCACATTGCTCAAACGAGGTAGCCAGGTGGTATGTGGCGGTGTGCCCGTCGATCTGAGTTCACTTCCTTGGCCTAAGGGTGCTTGGAAAACTATCGTGGCTGTGGCTGCAGCCCTTCTCATCGTGTGTGGTGTAGGCTTCGGTGCTTACAAGTATTTCAATACGGGCAAGACCTACACGATGGAGCAGACCAATGCACGTTTTAAGAACTCCGTAGTGATGCTCGTAGGCACTTACCATTATGAGGTGTCGGCAGGCGATCTCGATCTGAGTTATTTCAACATTCCCACCAAGTTTATGTTTGTGACCGATGGTAAGGGAAATGAGAAAATCGTAGACTTAGAAAGCCTCTCGCCTGATGAGCGTATGCAGTATTGCATGTATTTCGGCACAGGATTTTTTGTTTCCAACGATGGTCAAGTGCTCACCAACTTGCACGTGGCTAAGCCCTGGCTGGTACATCAAGATATGATCGAGACCATAGAAAACCACGTGAAGCGCATCATTGCGCAAGCTGCTGAGGCACGTGCCGTGATTCGTACGATCAATGGAGTGGCGCCCGAGGGAATCTCGGCCTACATCTCACAGGTAAAGGTGACGGGCGTGAGCGACGGAATCTTGCTTGTGCCTCAAGGTCGCTATTTCAGTGAGGAAAATGCCATTAAGTGTAAGCTTCTCTCGGGTGGTGACGATCTGAACAAAGACGTGGCGCTCATCCAAAGCGAACGCATGGAGTTGCCCAACTCCAAGTGCACCTTCGTCAATGTGACCGACTCTATGGATGTGGACGATGCGAGCATCGAGACGGGGCGTGAACTCTACACCATTGGTTTCCCAGCCCCTGCCACTCTTCAGGATTCTAAGAGCGAAAAGGGCATGCAGTCGCTCTGCCATGGAGGTCGTGTCAGCCGTGAATCGACGGAGTTTAGCTTCATGTTCGATGCCACAACGGCTGGTGGCGCAAGTGGCTCCCCTATCTTCAATGATAAGGGAATGCTTGTAGGCATACTCAATGCCACAACCGATCAGAAAAACTTCACTTGGGGCATTAAGGCCAAGTATATCAAAGAACTTCTTGAAAGTCCGCATTCTGTAAAATAAGGAAGCAACGGATCGTGGATGGACAGGCGATAAGGTCTGGTCCGTCCATGCTCCGATCATCTTTCAACTTCTCCTCTATATAATATCGTAAAGCTATGAAAAAACTCGCATTGCTCTGTATGCTCTTTGCTTCGGGCTTCGGCATGATGCGCGCCGTAGTGGTGCAGAAGTTTTGCATGAAAAATGGGTCGGTATATTACGGATTCATTGTGAAACAGAATACAGAGGGCAACATGACCATCAGCTCCGACCGCTCGCTCATCAGCGTGCCAGGTAAGCAAGTCAAGATATTGCGCGAATATGCTCAGCCCGAGTCTGAACTCAGCAAGGCGTGGGCAGAGTGGGCGCAAACCAACCACGCGCTCTTTACCGACAACGGAGTGAAAAAACTTCAGTTGGCCGACGTCAGTGTGACCGATAGCACTTCGACCATTCAGTACAAGGGCGTATGCCTCACGGAGAAAGGTTACCACGTGACCTTTCTCTCCATGCAACCCGCCACACACACCATTCGTTGGGATGATGTGAGAGCCATACAATCCGACCGCCGTTCTTCACTCCAACTCTCGGGTATCAACGTGCGCTACGACTTGGCCAATGGCGGCAGTTTCGAGGGGCAATACGCTGAGGAGACGCCCCAATCGCTCAGCCTCTTTGACGCACAAGGAGTGAAGCACACCTTTGCCATCGACGAAGTGGTGAAGATGCGCTCTATGGCCATCAACGAGAAGCAAGATTTCTTCCAGCAATGCCCCACGCTCGACCACGTGAAGTTACGTGGTGGAGAAACCATAGAGGGCTACATCGTAGAGCAAGTCTACGATGGCGATAAAAGCACGCTCACCGTGAAGACTCGTGATGGGCAATTGCGCAAGGTAAGAATGGACGAAGTGACCGAAAATCAACGAGTAGAAAACTCCGAAGACTATCGTCCTATCATGGACTTCCTGGTGGAGTCTGGACAGATCTTCCTTAACCGCCAACTCGCCACCAGCAAGTCGATGACCGAGGCCGACAACGTGGTGAGCATCGCGCAAGATAGCCTCAAGAATGTATGCCTTAAAGTCCCTCGCGATGGAGGAAAGGCGGCAGAGCTAATCTTAGAGTGTAACGATGAATTCTTTTCAACGCTTCCCGAACTTCAGCTTATCAAACTTACTCAGGTGGAGGGACGCAAATCCGTGAGTTATCAGTTCACCTATAAGAATCTGGCCACCCAAGCCATTCGTCCTAAAAAATCAGAATGCAGCGTGAATGGCACGCGCAAACTCACCTTTAGCATCCCCTCAGAGGGCACATATGCATTCTTCAATGCCAAGAGCCGAAAGGCTTTCTTTGTAGAAATAAAATAAGCGTAAGAGAGAGGGTGGGAGAGGCCACTTCTGTGTCAAGTCAAGCCCTATCCTCTCTCTCTGCAATGTAGAACTCACTATACCACTCTCACTCTATGAACACACGAGAAATCACCGTAGGACGCTCCAAAGATTGCGATATCTATCTCGATCCCAACTGCCAATATGCCAGTAGCCATCACGCCGTAATCTATTACGACGGACGCCAACTCATGTATCGCGACACGAGCACCAACGGCACGATGATCAACAATCAGCGTATTCACAAGCGTGCTGTGCCCATTCGTCGTGGCGACATCATCATGTTAGCGGGCAAGTATCAGCTCAATTGGAACCAAATAGACTATTACTTTCCGCCTCAGCAACCCTCCTTCTATGGCCCCTCTGATACAGGTAACGTGGGAGGCACGCAACCTGCCAACTTTCGCATGGCTGAAGAAGCTGCTCAGTCTGCTCCCATCGACGTGAATAAGTGGAGTTGGGGCGCTTTTGTGCTCTACCCCATTTGGGGATTCTTCAATGGCTGTTGGTGGGCCATCTTCGTGGGCATCTTCTTAGGATGGCTGGCACCTATCCCCAACATCATATTTGGTATCTATGGCGGCCGTTGGGCTTGGCAAAACAAGCAGTGGACGAGCCTCGAATCCTTTGCCTCATCGCAGAAGGGATGGAACACGGCAGGCCTCATCATCTTCTGCCTCAATCTGGCCATCTTGCTCCTCTTTGTCGTATTCTACTTCATTCTTGGTGCGGCCATTCTGAGCAGCATTTAATCGTGACTTAGCTCTGTCCCCATCCCTATCATCTGTTATCACCCCCAACTCTCAACCTCATGGTAAGAATCACTTCAAGCCTTCTATCTCTCACAGGCTTTGCCGAAAGTAGGCAAGGCGGTCGGTCCGAAAACCAAGACGACTTTGGATTTTGCGATACCCCGCAAGGCCTGCTCGTGGTGGTATGTGATGGGATGGGAGGTGGTCCTGGCGGAAAGACTGCTTCGGCTGTGGCAAAGGCAGAGATTATGAGGAGCCTTATGCTGGCTTCCCCGCAGACCTCTGCTCCCGATGCCATGCGTCAAGCTGCGGCTGCAGCCGATGCTGCCCTAAAGGCCCATATGGCCCACGATCAGCGCTTGGCTGGAATGGGATCCACCTTTGTGGCCATCCTCTTTCGTCAGTCATCGGCTGTCATAGCCCATGCGGGCGACAGCCGTTGCTATAGGCTTCATCGGGGGCGAATGGTGTTTCGCACGCAGGACCATTCGCTCGTAGGAGAACTTGTGCGCAAACGTGCGCTGACCGAGGAACAAGCCCGCACTTCGCCACAGTCGAATCTGATTACGCGTGGCCTCGGCTCTGTGAGCAATGCACAGCCCGACGTCGACATCGTGCCCTACTGCCGAGCCGACCGCTTTGTGCTCTGTACCGATGGTGTGTGGGGCATCATGGAGCATCGCCTCCTCTTAAGCCAACTGCGACGCCTGAAGGATCTCGCTACAGATGTGCCACGCATGGCCGATGAGATAGACCGCATAGGCTTCGGTCAAGGCGGTCATCACGACAATCACACCTTTGTCGTGATCGATGTGGAGACCAATTCCACGCTGAAAGATCGTCTCGCCGTGCGCCTCATGGAGCCTCGAGTGCTGATGGCTGCAGCGGCCATGGCTGGAGTACTGACCATAGGGGGAGGAGGCATTGCATGGCAGTGTAGGTCCTCGCAGCCATCTGCGTTAGGCGGAGCTGGAGGCGGACAGCCCTCAGCATCGTCAGCTCTTCCACGTCCGTCGCAACTCTTTACGCCACAGGATTCAGGCGTTTGGGCAGATAGTGGACGCATCGCGCCTCCCATAGATACAACTCGCTCTGCCTCGAAGCCCGACTCTGTCACAAGACAATCCGCCAAGCCTCTCTCAGGCGTGCATCAGCATGAGACGCAACTTCTCGACAAGATAAAGCGCAATGTCAAGCAGCTCCAGGATCTCCGCTGCGAGAAACAGGAGGAGGCTGTGAAGCGCACCGATAAGCTTGTGGATAATATTCTCTCGCAACTCATGAACTTGCGCAATGAGTGCGACTCGCTCAAGGACAAAAGCCTCCTGGGTCGCAGAGAGGTGGAGCATGCCTATCTCTATGCCGAACGTTACAGAGAGCATCTCAAGAAAGTGCACTTTGTCGGTGGCTACTACGTGGTCATCAAAAAAGGTCGTAGTGCTGCCGATAGCTTGCGAAAACAGCTCGAACACATTGCCACATCGCGCAAACCTCAATCTCATTAACTCAGCCTATGTTACGTAGCTACATACATCAGTTGGTCTTTCTCCTCTTAATGTCGTCGGTCGTCCCCATGATGGCGCAGACGGCAGTATGGCTTATGCCTCCGGCTTCTTACTCAGAGTGCACCTATTTGGGCAAAGGATTGTTTAAGATGGTCAGCAATGGTCGAGTGGGGCTGATGGATGCTAACGGGAGCATGTTAGCTCCCTGTGAATATACTTCCCTCACTCCTTTCTATGAGGGAAAAGCACTGCTCACGCAATCCACTCAGAAGGGAGAACGCGTAGCAGGGTGCGTCGACGAGCAGGGCACTTTTCATCGATTCACAAAAGACTATTATACCCTTCAGGGGCAAGCTTTCTTTTCCGATGGTGTGCTCTCCGTGAGCAATGCTCAAGGCAAGTTGGGCTACATTGACTTGGCGGGCAATGAAGTGGTGGGGTTTGATGGAAAATACGATCGTATCAAGCCCTTCACCGAGGGCTATGCGGCAGTGTTTCGAAAGAAAGCCTATCGACTCATCGACAAGAATGGCGCTGAAGTGCAATTCCGCTTCAGCACCGTGGGCGAACTCTATGGGGGCACGAATGCTTACAAGGGCGAGGTCTACGTGTGGGACACCGACGGCGTCTTTTACGTGTACAACACACAGCGTGGAGGCGTATGTCAGAAGCGCAAACTCCCCTCGGGCAATCGTTCGTTTGACTATCTGTACCGCCTTAGTTGCATCACGGGCCAATCGCGTACACTGCCCACCACTGACCTTTTAGCCGTTGGCACGAAGGGTCTTTCTCCCGTAAGTATTGATGGCCTTATGGGCTACCAGTCGGGAGGCTCCGATGTGCTCCCGCCCCAGTTTAGTTCGGCCACCGACTTCGTGGATGGCTATGCCGTGGTGCGCACTCCCACGGGGCTTGGCATCCTGCGCTATGTTGAGGGGAAGAGGCTCTATCCCGTGGGTGAGTCTTCTCCTGTGAAGTATTATGGCACAACGGCTACTTGTAAGCTCTCCCTATCTGTGCCCGAAGCTTGGGTGGCTAAAACGCTGCAAGTGCACCTCTACGACGAGGACGGGCGCAACCTCAAGTTTAAAGCACACGATGCGTGGTTCACCTTTGAATATTCCCCACGGCGCTCGCAACACACGTTTACTGCCGTGGTGGAAAACGATGGCTTGGTAATCTATCGCGGCACACTGACCTATCAATTCAATCACCGCACGCGCTGCGCCACCTGTGGTAAGGATGTAGCTGATTGTAGCTATCGAGGCAAGCATCCCGTAGCTCAGCCTAAGCCAACTCCATCGAGCACTCCCGCCGCGACCTCGCACAGTAAGAAAGAGAAACTTTGCAGCACTTGTGGACTGCCTATCAGTAAGTGTAAATATCAAGGTGTGCATTAAGCTCATCCATACAATCTTAACCCAAACATACGATTACACAATGAAGAAAAAACTACTCATTTGCGCTGCTATGCTCTGTGGGCTTACAGCGTTTGCACAAAGCGACTTTGGCGAAGAAGAAGCCGGAGTGGGTGTGCCCAAGGCTAAGAAGCATGCATTCTTTATCGGTCCCAAGGTGGGAGCCACCTTCACCACGATGACCGATCCTAAACAAGGAGACCTTTACGACTCCTTCGGCATAGGCTACTCGGGCGGTGTGGCGCTACAGGGCCGCTTCGGACAGAGCAGCCCGCAGTCGCCCGGAGGAACGGGATTCGTGGGGGCTGGCTTGGAACTCAAGTATAAACTCAACAGCGTGAAGACCCTTGGCGTAGACGAGAAGGGTACAGAGGGTGCTAAACTCAACCTCTCTTACTTCGAAGTGCCCCTCTACGTTCACGTCTATCCAGCTTGCAAGGTGAAGGCGCTCAATGGCCTCTACGTGGAGGCAGGTGTCTCTGTGGCAGGAACGATTAGTGCAAAGCCCGAGAGCATCACGGCCAACAATGTCTATTACAAGACGGGCGACCTCAAGGGCTTCGACGTGCGTCCGCTCGTGGGCCTTGGCATCACCACGAATAGTGGATTCGATGTGAATGCCCGCTACTACATTGGCACGTCCGAACTTGCGAAGAATATGGCTTCAAAGCAAAACTCCTTTGAACTCTCATTCTCATGGATGTTTAAGCTCTAACTCTTCTCACACATTAACCTAATTCTTTCACATTGCATCCATTATTATGAAGCACTTACTTTATTCAGCCTTAGTGGCTTTGGTCATGCTCGCATTTGCAGCATGTTCCAACGACGAGATAGAAATCAAGCAGACGGGAGAAGTCGAGGTGACCGTTCCCACTGCCGAACTTTACAATAATTTTAGCATCAACTCTTACCAAAATTTCCTTGGCAGCAATAATTCCTATCATATCGAGGTGCGTCTCTTTATCTATAATCAAGAGGGCTATCTCGTGAAGGAGGAAAGTCTATCGTCTCGAACATTTCAAGAGAATCTGACCTTTTCTATCAATAATCTGACTGAGGGCGACTATAAAGTGGTAGGCTTGCAGACCATGGTCGATGACACCGATCAGTTGGAAGCCGATGATTTGTCGGAGTTTTGGACCCTTGTCAATAAAAACAAACTTGCCGATTTCCGAGTAGAAACCAAGTACGACCAAATCTATTGGTATGGTGCACTCGGTATGGGTTATGGTAGTCTCAAGGTGAAGAAGGACGGTAAGGCAAAACTCAATCTCAACATTCGGCCCGTGGGAAGCCTTATGGACTTCGACTATGAGAACATGGCATCTACTGGCTACGTTGAGTCGGCCTTCTTCTTCCACAATGCTCCCGATGGCATAAAGCTCGATCCTTCGCTCACAGGTGTAGATAAGCTTTATACCGAGAACTATAATGCCAAAAACACTTGGAGCCCCGTGAGCGTCTTCTATAAATCTGCAGGCTTGGGTGCTGAAGATGGCAAAACGGTGTTCTTGATTGGCTACGGACAGACCCTCGTTTGCTTTGGTGCGGCCGATGCCACACAGTATAGCAACAATAAGTTTACGGCATATCCCTCGGGCGGTATGAACTACAACTTTGAGTGGGGCAAGCACTATCAGGCTTTCACCATCTACAATGATGATACGCACAACTTTGATTATTTCTTGGGCGAGAGCAATGACTTCAGCGCATGGTATCAGCAGTATAAGAATGCCAATACCACCTATTTCGCACAGCCCACTACCAACTGGGGTACCACGGTCAACAACGTGAAGTCATTTATGAACGGCTATACCCTGGGCAACACCAATGGCGCGATCATCGAGACAGAAGATGGCTCGTACGTACTTTGGTATAAGGGTAAGTATAAAGAAGAGGAGACCGACTACTACTTCAGTAGCAGCACGGGCGGACTGTATCGTGCTTACGTGTTTGTAAAGAAGGACGTAATCAGTGAAGAGGATATGGCCACCTATATCAAGCGATTGGGCTATAACTATGTGGGTAAGACTTCTGACAATAATGCCTACGTCTTTGAGTCGGCCGATCAGAATACGGCTGTACAATTTGGCTTAAACGACAATGGCGTATGGTATGTATGCTTCTACAATGTGAATGACTCGCACAACATCGTAGCCCCTGCATCTTCTATCAAGAGAATGGCGGTGAAGCACTAAAAAAAAGGGGCATGGGTATGCCTCTCATGATTCGCCCTCGCGCGTATGTGCGCATGCGCGCTCCGTCGATTTGATGAGCAGAAATACTCTTTGCCGTCACTTTCGTAGTGCAATACTTTGATAATCAATGCTTAAAAGAGTGTAGGCAACATTCGTTTGCCTACACTCTGCTTGCACTTCTCCCCTCACACCCACCCATCTCTTCACCCAGTATTGGGGGCGAAGTGTCCTCGCTTCTGCATCATCAAAAAAGCACCAATGCCAGATTAACTATCCCCCCTAAGCGTTCTAATTATCCCTCGGAGACGTTTCAATTATCCCCCCTAAGCGTTCACTTTCAGAAAGCGGATAATGTGTAGAATGCAGTGCAAGCAAAGTGACGGTGGAGTATCTCCGCTATCACTTCGTAACGCATTGAATTTCATCAGACTTTACAGAAAAAGTGCAGGCAATGAAAGCATAGTACATGAAAATCGACTGAAGTGCGCGCGCGTAAGGACTTTCAATAGCCCCGCCTCTGTGCTCGAAAGAAAAAGTGAACAGATTGTTCACTCTTTTTGCTCAACAGATAGAAGGATGCTATCTTCGCATACAGAACTGAAGAAGTACATCTCTAAAAGAAACATTTTCAAAACTACCCCATCCTCTATGACAAGAATACTCTTACTCCTCCTCATCTCTTTCCTAAGCCTCCAGCTTGATGCCGCTCCCGCCTATCCGCGTCCTATGCAGGTGAAGCAAAAAGATGGTAGCACGCTGCAAGTGGTGCTTCAGGGTGATGAATGGGCTCATTGCTTCTTCACCCTTGACGGCGTGCCCGTGGTGAGAGGTGATGACGATAACTACTATTATGCCGTCTCTGCACAAGAAGATGATTCGTGGACAGCCTCCAACGTGCTTGCCCATGAAGCTGACGAACGTTCGACCGAAGAGCGTGCCTTCGTGAAAGAACATTCGCTGACTGTCGTGCAGGTGGTGCGCAAGGTAATGACCCAACGCACACAGACCAACAACCTGCGACGCATGGCTCGAAGAAAAGCAGAGTTCGGATACCCCACCAACTACGTGGGCGACAAAAAAGGGCTGGTCATCTTGGTCAACTTCTCCGACCTCAAAATGCACGCTACCACGGCTCGGAAAGACTTCGACCGCATGTTTAATCTCCCCGGCTGTCACGACAACGACTTGATGGGCTCCGTGAGCGACTACTTCCGCGACCAAAGTTACGGAAAGTTCCGGCTCACGTTCGACGTGGTAGGACCTGTCACAGTGAGTCAGCCCTATAGCTATTACGGCAAGAACACTTCGGGAAGTACCGACGTGAACGTGCGCGATATGGTGGTAGAGGCTTGCAACTTGGTGAAGGGGCAGGTCAACTTCGCTGACTACGATTGGGACAACGATGGCGAGGTAGACCAAGTATACCTCATCTATGCTGGATATGGCGAGCAGTGGGGCGCCAGTCCTAACACCATTTGGCCCCACGAAAGCAGCCTATACGACCAGGCATTGGAAATCGATGGAAAGAAGATCGACACGTATGCTTGCTCCTCAGAACTTAAGGGCAATACGGATAAATACTATAGCGCCATAGGTACGGCTTGCCACGAATTCTCCCATTGCTTGGGCCTGCCCGATATCTATGATGTCAACTATAGTGGAGGCATCGGCATGGCTAATTGGGATCTTATGTCGGGCGGAAGCTACTCAGGTCATAGCGGATGGGGCGAAGCGCCCTGTGGCTATTCAGCCTACGAAAGGGCCTTTGCTGGATGGCTCGAACTGAAGGAAATCAACGGGCCGACCATCGTGACTGACATGCCTCCACTCGACGAGGAGCCTGTGGCATACGTGCTCTACAATGCGGGCTGCAGAGATGAATATTTCATTCTTGAAAATAGGCAGTCGCAGGGATGGTTCACCTACACCTCGCGCACGGATGGTTGCCACGGCATGCTCGTGACTCATGTAGACTATTCGTCGTCGGCATGGGAGCGCAATGCGGTAAATACCAATCCGCAGCATCAGCGGCTTAGCTTCGTGCCAGCAGGCGGAGAGTATGGCAACCGTGTCAAGACGGGTAGCACGTACCGATGGAACTTTACAGACAATCACTACTTTTCCCATCTCTTCCCAGGAAAAAAGAAGGTGACTGTCTTCGATAATGCATCGCATGCCGACTGCGGTGGAAGGCTCTTCAATGCCAATAGTGATGGCTCCTTTGCGCTCAATCTGCCCGTGACGCACATTAAGGAAAAGGATGGGAAAATTTCGTTCTATGTGGCGGGCGGACGCTTGCTGGATACGCCCGAATTGCTTCCCGCAACGGAGGTAGGCGAGGGCTCGTTCACTGCTCATTGGCAACCCGTGGAGGAGGCCGAGAGTTATGAACTCGAACTTCAGAATGTGGAGATTGCTACGCGTCCATCGCGCCACATGCTGCTGAAGGAAACGTTCAACTATTTCCGTCGCAACAGCGGAGATGGTGGATTCGAAGACTTGAGCGAAGATGTCGACCAGTACATGGGCACAAAGGGGTGGAGTGCAGAGCGCCTCTTTACTTCACCCTCGGGTGTGAAACTGGGCACCACTTCTGCAAGTGGTAGCCTGTCTACTCCCGTGCTGCATCCTTCGGCCGATTCCATCACGGTGTGCCTCACGGCTGCTTCGGTGGATGAAGAGGCTACTCAATTAGACTTGACTATAGAGGCTGACGATGTTTCACAAAGCACGGTCTCATGCACACTCTCGCCCGAGCATACACCCCTGTTGTTACACTTTCCTTGCACACCCAATGTGCCGCTACGCATTCGAATGGAGGTGAATAAGCGCAGCTATGTGGACTCTATCGCCATATACGACGGGCGATATGAATCGTCTGACATTGCGCGTGCAGAAACGGAAGGAGCAGAGGCATCTGTGACATATACAGGCTTGCAAGAGACGAGCCTCGCGCTTCGTCACCTTGGTGCCAAGGATTATCGCTTCCGCGTCAGAGCGGTGGGTGGCGATTTTTTCTCGCCTTGGAGCAGTTATCAATCAGTCACTCTTCCAGCAGCCGAAGCAGCCGTGCATGGGGTGACTGTTGATGCCGATGAGGCTGTTGTCTACTATGATATTTCGGGCAAACGTCAAGAGCATCGCCCATTCCTCCCCGGCGTTTACTTACAGCGTAGTGGGGGAAAGGTAGTAAAGGTCGTTGTCACGCCATTTTCTTCCAAGTAGGTAACCGTTGACGAATGTGAGTACAAAAAATGGAGAATGCTCTCCCTCATGTGGGATGGCATTCTCCATAATTATTTATCAGAAGTAGGGATTACTTCACCAAGTCGAGTGTGTCGCTTGCGATGAGCATCTCCTCATCGGTGGGCACTACGACAATCTTCACCTTGCTATCGGGGGTAGAGATGATCTCCTCCTCGCCAAAGTTCTTCTTGTTCTTCTCAGTGTCTACCTTGATGCCCATGAATTCGAGGTCTTCTACGGCACCTTGACGAACGTCCCATTGGTGTTCGCCCACACCAGCAGTGAACACGATGATATCTACACCACCCATCACGGCGGCGTAAGCACCGATGTACTTCTTGATGCGGTAGCTGTACATGTCCATGGCAAGCTTGCAGCGCTCGTTGCCCTCGCGGATGCCAGCTTCTACTTCGCGGATATCGCTTGATACGCCTGAGATACCCTTCACACCGCTCTGCTTGTTGAGCAGGTCGCTCATCTGGTCGGGATCGAGACCTTCCTTCTTCATAATGCTGAGCACTGCTGAGGGGTCAACATCGCCAGAGCGAGTACCCATCATGAGGCCTTCAAGCGGAGTGAGACCCATCGAGGTGTCGACGCACTTGCCATACTTCACAGCCGAAACAGAAGCACCGTTACCAATGTGGCAGGTGATGATGCGCACGTCTTCGGGCTTTACGCCGAGTACTTCGCATACACGGGCTGTCACGAAGCGATGGCTTGTGCCGTGAGCACCCCAACGGCGAATGTTGTTCTGCTCGTAGTACTTATAAGGTACGGCATACATGTAGGCTTTGGCGGGCATGGTCTGATGGAAGGCTGTGTCGAACACGAACACCTGGGGCAGGTTGGGAAGCATTTGCTTCACAGCCATGTAGCCCTTGAGGTGAGCATCGGAGTGAAGCGGAGCAAGCTCCATATATTGCTTCCACTCTTGCAGCATCTCGTCGGTTACAATCTGGCTCTTGGTGAAACGTCCACCAGCCACGATGCGGTGACCAGCTGCACCAATCTCGTCGAGGCTCTTGATGGCACCATATACGGGGTTGAGCAGTGTGTCGAACATGAGCTTGATGCCTTCTGTATGAGTGGGGCAGGGTGATTCGATAATCTTGGTCTCACCGTTGATCTTGGTTTTAAGGAAAGAGCCTTCGAGGCCAATCTTTTCAATGCCGCCGGCAGCGAGTACAGACTTATCGTCCATCTCGTAGAGTTTATACTTGATAGAAGAACTGCCGCAGTTGATTACGAGGATTTTCATTCTTTGTAATGGAATTTAGAGAGATATGAAGCTTCTTATTCTGCCTCCTTGGCTGCAATAGCTTGGTTGGCGGTGATGGCTACCATCATGTATACGTCGTCTACGGAGCAACCGCGTGAAAGGTCGTTGACCGGACGGGCAATACCCTGAAGGATGGGGCCGATAGCGGTGGCATGGCCCAAGCGCTGTACGAGCTTGTAGCCAATGTTGCCCACTTCGAGCGAGGGAACTACTAGCACGTTGGCCTTACCAGCAATCTCGCTACCCGGAGCCTTAGAAGCACCGACTGAAGGAACGAGGGCTGCATCAGCCTGGAGCTCACCATCGATCTTGAGTGAAGGATCGAGTTCCTTGGCAATGCCGAGAGCCTCAACCACCTTGTCTACTACTTCGTGCTTAGCAGAGCCCTTCGTTGAGAAGCTGAGCATAGCTACGCGAGGATCAAGACCTGCTACAGCCTGTGCGGTGCGAGCTGTGCATACGGCAATCTGTGCCAACTGATTGGCATCGGGTACGGGAGTAACGGCTACGTCGCCCATGACGATTACGCCATTGTCGCCACATTCGGGGGCGTGGGTGAGGAGCAACATGGCACCGCTCACGCAAGTGATGCCCGGAGCTGTCTTGATAATCTGCAGAGCAGGGCGGAGCACGTTGCCCGTGGTGTTACGAGCACCTGCAAGCTGACCATCGGCGTCGCCGCTCTTGATGATCATGCAACCGAAGTACAATGGGTCGAGCACCTTCTTGCGAGCCTCTTCGATGGTCATGCCTTTCTTCTTGCGGAGTTCGGCAAGGAGTTGAGCATATTCTTCCTTCTTAGGGCTGGTGGCAGGGTCGATAATGGTGGCCTTGTCGATATTGCCCAAGCCCCACTGCTTAGCAAGCGAGTGAATCTCGTCTACATTGCCAAGGATGATGAGGTCTGCCACGCCGTCGGTCAGGATTCTGTTGGCGGCTTTCAAGGTGCGTTCTTCCGTTCCTTCGGGAAGAACAATGCGCTGCTTGTTAGCTTTAGCACGCGCAATGAGTTGTTCAATGAGTTCCATAAAAGATTTTATGTATACTTTATAGATGTTGTTGCGTTATGATAAGTTTTAATTCTTTGCAAAGTTAATCACTTTTATTCTTATCATTGCATCAAATCAAAATAAATTTCGCCGATGCAAGGTGGCATCGGCGAAATATAATTGGGGAGGAGCTTGATGAATGGACTCCTACTACTTATCTACTTTAAATATTTGCTCGAAAAGGTTGAGACTATCGGGATGCTCTTTGGCAAAAGAGTCGATGTGGCGCGTGCGCTTTTGCTCGAGAATCTCGTCTACGGCGATGAAGATGCCCGTCTCCTCTACTTCGCCAAACTCGTGGTTGATGGCTGTGCCAAACACGCGCATCGTGGGGCTGAGTCCCATGTAGGCATTGACCAGAGGTGGTATGTTGTAGCCACGCTTGCGTACCTCGGTATTGAGTATTTTATAGTCTTCCTTAAAATCGTCGCATGTGAAGAGGGCGGCTAATTCTTCGCGGGGTGTGTCAATGTGGAGCGGCGTGATGGGAGTGACGAGGTGCTCTTTGTCGCCAAAGTGCTTGTCGAGAAAGAAAAGTATCATGTCGCGAGCCTGGCGGTTGAACGAAGGGTACATCGTCATCTTGCCAAAGAAATACTTCAGATTGGGCATGATCATGGTGAGTGCTCCAAGGCCATCCCAAAGGTTGTCGAGGGCAAAGATACCCTTGCTCAGTGCACGGGTGCTTTGATATTCAAGGGTTACGAACGACCGACCGAGCTCTACGGTGTCGGCCATGTAGGTGTGCAGAAATTCGTCGGAGAAGTGGAACATGTGGCTCGTGGCCAAGCGGGGTTGCCCCTCGGCATCGTATTTTGCTTCTCGTCCAGGCAGGAAACGATAGCCACCCAGTATGAGTTCGGCTTCAGGATCCCATACGATGAGCTGATAGTAGGGGTGCTCGCACGTGTCGAACTCGTCCCAATCGAGTTCCATGCCTGTACCGCCACCAGCTGCGCGAAAGGCTATCTCGCGAAGTCGGCCAATCTCTCTCATTACGTTGGGAGCTTGCTGATAAGTGATGATGTAGATTTCGTTGCCCGCTTTGTTGGTGCTGCGCAGTCGACGCTCGGGCGTGAGTTCTTGCTTAAGCAGACTTTTGTCTACTGGGGGTATGATGGTTTGCATGATGCACACAGAATATTTTTGATGTTGGTAGGCTATGGGGTGGCTAAGCCTATACGGAGAAACTTGCTTTTCTCCTCTGTAGCTCATTGTGCTTAGAGTGCTTGTCTCTTAGTGAAAGGGCTAAAACTTCATGTCGTAGACTTTCTGCTCTACCCATAGCGCCCATTCTGCTGGGCGGCGGGAGTGGTCGAAAGTTTGCCATGAAATGGGCTTCCCTATGCGTACGCGAAAAGTCTTATGACGATTGCGGAAGGTCTCATCGGCCAAGAAGAGCATGGCTATGTTGAACTTCAATCCGAGCCTCTTGCCTATTGAAGCCCAACGATAGAATCGATCAGAATTGCTTCCCTCAAAGTAGATAGGCACTACGTCGCGGTGGGTTTCTATGCTCTTGGTAATGAACGTTTTGTTCCATGGAAGGTCGTGAATGACGCCTTTCTCTCTTCGCGAACAAAGTCCTGCGGGGAACATGATCACGTGGTTGTCGCTCTGAAAAGCGGCTTCTACCATGCGCGGAAGATCGCGGCTCTGCTTGCCCGTTTTGTTGATAGGTACGCAGAGTGGAGCAAGCCCGTGAAGGTTCATTAAGAGATCGTTGACGAGATAACGAATGCGGCCGTCGTAGCGGTGGCCCAATAGTTGACCGATGGCTATTCCATCAGGCCCACCCAAGGGATGGTTGCTTACGAAAGTAAATCGGCTACCATCTGCATCGTTGGGCAGCAGGTCCAATCCCTCCACTTCCAAGCGATCGTCAAGAAATTCCATGACAGCGTCGAGCCAAGGCACACCTTGCATGTCGCCTACCTTAGCAAGAAAATCGTTGATTTCGTCTTGATGAACGATGCGCTTCAGCCAAGAACGTACGAATTTAGGCACATGGCGTGCCTTCTTTCCCGCTTTATCGCTAAGCACTTTGTCAATATCAATCTTGAAAATGGATCCGTTATTCACTATCGTTTGTGTTTGGTTGAATGCGTTTAGTTCGTTAGCATCGGTGCAAATGTACAAAAATATTTTCTCCTTGCCCCTTATATGATATCTGTTTTATGATGGAGCGGGCAGAAGTGTAACGAAAAGTATGCATTTCAAGCGTTGCATAGAATGTTTTTAATACCTTTGCAGATGCAATAAGTCTTCTTCTAATGCTAACAATTCCTCCTATTAATAGAAATGGAATCTTTGGAGAAGGAAGGTCTTCTATCGAAGAGGGACGAATTCTCTATAGAAGAAAAAGATCTTCTGCAGAAGAGAAAGCACATTTTTAGAGGAAGAATTAAGATTACAGGCACTATGTACACGTTAATACTTATTACTACAGAATTTGCGGCTGCTGCTCACTTGATGATGAGCTTGGTCATGTTTTATTTGGCACGGCGCAGTGTGCAGTTCCTCTCGCAAGCATGGATCATGTTGCTCATATGCTTGATGTATTGCGGTGCACTTGCTTTTGTTGCTACTCATGATGCCATTCCTCAGTTGGGCATACTTCATCCCGTGTTGCTCATCTACTTGCTCGCTTGTTCCTATCTGCAGAGTATTTATCCTCTCGGGCTCTGTATGCCGGGCTACTTGCAGTGGGGACGAATGTGGGGGTATGCCGTGCCTGCTCTTGTGCTAATCTTTATTTACTGTATAGGGGCTTCTGTTGGTAGTAATCTTGCTAAAGTATATGAACTGAAGGATATTTCTGAATATTTCCTTTCGGGAGATGTGGTGCTTCGTATGATCTCTCTTCTGCTTTCGGGCTATTATATCGTTAACATCTTCCGTTTGCCTCATAGATTGGTGCGTAGCATGCAGTTGCCTAATGATCTGATAGCTTATGGTGCAGCCTTAGGCATAGTGAGCCTGTTCTTTGTGGTAATCACTATTAAATTTGACCTCGTGTTGCTCACTATCTATATGGTACTCTTCACGTTGGTCAATATGTTTCTCTTCTTCCGCATATTGCGTCCTACGGTGGAAGCCATCTCTTATCCGGACTTCCGTCAGGTGGAAAATCCGCCTACGAAGGAGGTGATTACGCAGTCGGAGGCTGACGACTTCAATGAGGCCAATCTTCATCGCTTCGAAGTGATGGAATACGTGATGCAGCATGAGCAGCCCTTTGTTGATTGTAACTTCAATCGTGAACGTCTGTGTCGCCTTGCAGGATTCAATCGTCATATGGCTCTGCAGAGCCTGCGCTCGCAGGGATATAACGACATTCACGAATACATCATGCGCTATCGTGTGGCAGAACTTCGTCGGCGCATCGAATCGGGAGAAATTACAGATCTTAAAGATGTGACCGAGGTGGGCTTCCGCTCCCTTCGCTCAGCTACGACAAGTTTTGAACGCTATGAGGGGCAAGATCTGCAGACCTATTTCGAGGCAAATAAGCGCGGATAGCAAGTGTCGTATCAACGTTAATAGACAAGAGTATCAACGTTAATAGACGAGATAAAGCATCATCGTCAATAGACAATAAGACGGCGCATCTCAATATGGATTCTTTCACCATGTGAGATGCGCCGTCTTATTCTATATATATAGGAGAGATTGAGGAATCTATAGGAGGGGAGGAGAATGAAATGTGCTTAGCGTTATTTCAGTCGCTCTTTTATTCCTCTTATCTTTATGTTACTTCTTTTCCTCTTCTTTCTCCAAGTTGGGATCGTCAGAGCCTTCACTCAAGAGGTCGGTGCCCCAGTGGGTAGAGGCAAGTCGCTTTTCACGTTCTACTACTTCTTTGGCCTTCTTGGCGTAGATGATCATGCGGAGTGATTGTGAATAGGAAACGTAGTTCCAAAGCCAGTTGAAGAGTACAATCATCTTGTTGCGCACGCCGAGGATGGAGCGGAGGTGAACTACGAGCCAGAGCACCCATGCAAAGAATCCGCCAAACTTCATCTTGCTAAATTCTGCTACGGCGCGGTTGCGGCCCACGGTAGCCATGGTGCCGAGGTTCTTATAGTGGAAAGGCTTCAGTTCCTTGCCTGCTTCGAGGCGTTTGAGGTTTTTAGCAAGATTGTTGCCTTGCTGAATGGCCACTTGTGCAAGCTGCGGATGACCGCCCTTCCAGTTGTCGTCGCCTTCGGGCATGATACATTGGTCGCCAATGCAGAATACGCCGTCGAGTCCGGGCACTTGGTTGAAGGCATCCACGATAATGCGGCGTCCACGTCCCAAGTGAGCGGGATCGAGATTGCCTACTGGCTGTGCTGCCACACCGCTCACCCAGATGAAGGTACGTGTGGCAATGCTGCTGCCATCCTTAAGCATTACGTTGTGGCCCTTATAGTCGGTCACCATCTTGTTGAGCAGTACGTTTACGCCCATGCTGCGCAAGTATTTCTCTACCTTCTGGCTCGAGTCTTGGCTCATAGCGGGAAGCAAGCGTGGACCTGCTTCGATGAGGTAGATGTGCATGAGCGAGGTGGGCAGGTCGGGATAGTCCTTAGGAAGCACGAAATTCTTCATCTCGCTCAGCGCACCGGCAATTTCTACACCCGTAGCACCACCACCCACGATGACGATGTTGAGCAATTCTTGGCGTTCCTTATCAGTGGCACAAGTCAGTGCGCGTTCGAAGTTGTCGAGCAGAGCGTTGCGCAAGCCCATGGCTTCGCTTACGTTCTTCATCGGCATGGCTTCGTCGGCTACGTTCTGATTGCCAAAGAAGTTGGTCGTAGCACCTGCTGCCAGTACGAGGTAGTCGTAGTGTACCTTACCGATAGAAGTCTGGATAATCTTGTGTTCGGGGAAGATGGAGCGCACTTCTGCCATACGGAAGAAGAAGTCCTTCTTCTTTTGGAAGATTTTGCGGAAGGGGAAGGATATTGAGCTCGGTTCGATACCTGCCGAAGCAATTTGGTAAATCAGTGGTGGAAACTGGTGGTAGTTGTTGCGGTCAATCAGCACCACTTGGAAGTTGCTGTTGCGCAATTTGTTGGCCAGCTTCAGTCCGCCGAAGCCGCCGCCTACAATCACCACTCTTTTCTTGTCTGTCTTTGGAAGGTTAAAGCTCATGTATCTATGTTTTCGTGTTAAGAATTTGCTAACTTTCCACAAAGTTACGGCTAATATTCCGTATGTCGCTTAAAATGGTCTAAAAAGATACTTTAGTTTTTGTTTTTTGAAAAGCAAATGCGCATACTGTTACGTTAATGTAGCAATATGCGCATTGGGTGATAGATTCTGCTTGCTATTTAATGGTATGTAGGGGGAGAGTGCAAGGTATGTACGTGCCGTTGGGCAGGGTGTTGCTGTTGTATCCGAAAGAGTAAGCGTTGCCATCCGTACCGAAGAAGTATACGCAGTCTGTTGGAAGTTTGCCATCGGGAGCAATCATGCTGACAATCTTGCTAAAGTCGTTGTCGGAGATTTTAGCAAAGTTGTCGTAGATGGTGAAAAAAGTGTCTTTGCTACGTTTGCCTTTGAGTGTAATCTTCAGTGTTTCGTCTATGTCGCCTATGTCGTTTTCCTCTTCGAGTTTTTCCACTTTGATAGGGGCTGATTGGTTTGGGTCGTATTCTATGGATGCGTAGGTTTCGGTGTAGAACAGGAAGTTTCCCTCAATCTGGGTATGAATAATCTTGATGGCATCAATCCAGTGAGCGGCTATCAAGTAGTTGAAGTTGTTATACAGTCCGTAGCTCCTCTGCCGAAGACCTTTTATGAGAGAAACGTGGCTTGAGTATTCTTCTTCGGGATTGTTGGGGTTGGAGAAAGTGATGGGTATTGCAATGTTGAGCAACTTGTTAGGTTCACTTTCAGCTACATCTATAATCTTGCAGAAGTCGGCTTTAATCCAACCATATTTACTATTGGCTTTTCCTGGATTACCCGCATATTCTTCGGCCGAGACCATCACTTGATACCAACCATTCTTTGGCTCGCTTTGGTTGGGGTTGACCATCAGTATGTCTCCGTTTTGTGGATGATAAGTGTCTACGTAAGCACCTGTGTTGCGGTTGGCACGATAGCGTGAGGCTTCGGTGTCGCTATAGAATAGCTTCGTGTAAGTATCGTACGATCCTTCATCGGAGTTCCACATCATTATCTTGCCCGATGTGCTGTTTGGCAGTCGGCGTAGATTGACTCCTTCCGTATTGACCTTTGCCATCCTTGTGGCACTGGGCGCTTTGACGGTAATCGCGTGGATTGTCTCTTGGGCTGATGAGGTTAGTGCTGCCAAGGAGAGGGCTGCAGTGAGGAGTGAATGCGTGATGTTCATGATATTTTAGTTTTGAGGTGAGTAAATGGGAATCTCATATTGTTGTATACTGACAAAAATAGCGCTATTTTGTGAGAAATAGCGCTATTCGTAATAAAATATACTCTTTAATACTAAAAAATCATTATTCTTAATGATGGGAAAGGCTACGATTTAGTAAATAATCAGTCCCGCAAGTCCGCAGAGAATAACGATGAAAAGAGCATTGAATCGATAATATCCCACTCCGATGAGGGTGCTAAGGAAGAGGAACGTGCTCATCCAAAACTCCCATGGAGAGTCTGATAGTGATCCGAAATTGTCCTGTCGCATCAGCAGGATGGCGGCTGCAGCGATGAGCCCTGGTATGAGCGGACGGAGCACCACCATGGCACAATTGAGAAAGTCTTGCGTATGTTGATTCTTTTCGAATCGGGCAATCATGGTGGTCCATAGTGCAGCGGGAATGGCAAGGCTTGTCACCGAGATGACGCTTGCCAATGCGCTTCCCCAGAATCCAAACTGTGAGGCAGCAGCCACAGATCCTGTGAGTGAAGCCGTATTGACGCCCGTTCCGCCCGGCAGCATGCGGCAAAACACCATGAGGTCTGCCATCTGTTCAGGAGTGAGCCAATGGTGTAACGTTACCACTTCGTGCTCGAGCAGTGCTTGTGCACTGGGTGACCCACCGATGCCGAGGAGGCCGATTTGTAAGAAACTGAGTATGAGAAGGATATATATAGGCATGAGAATAAAGAGCGTAGTGCGCTTTTAGAAAGTTAGGTGCTATGTGCGTTAATGGGTTGGGGTTTCGTCTTCGTCGCCCGTACTGCTTACGAACACGGCGTAGAGCGTGGCTATCAGTGTAAGCCCTAAGATGATATAAGTGGGTGAGATGCCAAAGAGGCCGATTGCGATGGCTGCTCCTATGGGAATCCAAATGGTGCTAATCGTAATCTGTGATTTGCGCCACATCTGCAAGCAGGGGAGTGCCACGATAGCTACGATGGCGGGGCGCATGCCGCGTAAGAGTTTGGCCAACCATGGCCATTGGCACATATCTGTATAGAACGTGGCAAATAGGGTGAAGATGACGAGTGGAGGAAGCGTCATGCCCAATAGTGCGGCTGCACTACCTTTCCAGCCCATGAGTCGCCAGCCCATGTAGGCTGCCATATTCACATTGAATATACCAGGCATGGCTTGCACCACGGCCAATTGTCGGGCGAAGTCATCCTCGTCTGTCCAGCCATTCTTCTTTACAAGTGCTCTCCTCAATGGTGCGATGACGGCATAACCATCGCCGATGGTCAGTCCGCCAGCTTGTAGGAAGGTAATTAATATGGTGAGGAAGTTAAGTGGCAATGTCGGTAGGGTTAAGTTAGTCAAGATGTATAGGTGTGCTCTATCCTTTAGCTTCTATGTATGTTCTATCCTTTAGCTTCGTGGGCGACGCGTCTCGCGTCGGCGCAAGTAGGGTGAGTCTTCTTACTAAGTGATAGGGCTTTGGGCTTCTATGATGTCGACGCGAGTCGCGTCGCTCACAGAACTGATTGGTTTGCTAATAAGATCAAAGTGCGTATGACGAAAGCATATTCAATGCTGGGGGCAGCGCGCCTCGCTCGGCAAGGTCCTTATAGCTTCAAATCTCTCTTGTGTGCCGAAGTGGGTGCACCGTCCCCAGCTTGAATGTTGGGCGCAGAGTGGAGCGTTAGGCTTTCCCTCTCTGCGTGTCAATCTTATTGATGCTGATCGCGATAAAGGTCATTCACCGTCTTTACGGGATTGAAAGTGCTGAGTGGCACTTCTACGAACACGGTGTTCCAGTCGCTCATTGCACCATTCCATAGTCCTGGAAGTTCAAGAGCCTTAAGCTCCTTACCGTCCTTGCTCTTGTGGGAGATGAATCCAGTCTGTGGGTCGACGAAGTCGGGCAGATGGAATGCCTCGCCCTTATAGTTCTTGGTGGCGCATACGAGGTCTACGGGGTTGAAGTGAGTGCCTTTCTCAAACATGGCTTTCTTCTCCGCGTCGTTCATGTCGATCTGCGAACTTTCGAGGATTTGCGGCGAGATGGTACCATCGGCATTGTATGCTAAGAATGGACCACCGCCGGGCTCGCCTACGTTGCGCACCATGCCACATACGCGAATGGGGCGATTGAGCTTCTTGCGTAGGTAGATAGCCATTTCGGTATCTTCGAGCATCTTCGTCTCGGGATTCTTCGTGCAGAACTTCTTCTGTACGAACTGAAGCATTTCGCGTAGTTCGTCCATGGTGTACTTTCCGCTGTCGAGCTTCTTCAGATAATCGAAAGCTTGCTTCTGCAGGCTCACCAGTACGCCAGCCAATAGCTTCTTGTAGCGTACGGTGTCGGGCTTGAGGCGGTCGGGCACTACGTTGTCAATGTTCTTGATAAATACTACGTCGGCGTCGATGTCGTTGAGATTCTCTATCAATGCACCGTGGCCGCCCGGACGGAACAGCAGAGAACCATCCTTCGTGCGGAAGGGGGTATTGTCGGGATTAGCTGCAACGGTGTCGGTGCTGGACTTTTGCTCGGAGAAGGTGACGTCGTATCTCACACCAAACTTTGCTTCGTAAGCGGGTACGACCTCTTTCACCAATGCTTCGAAGAGTGCGCGGTGCTCGGGCGATACGGTGAAGTGTACGTTGACCGTACCATCCTTCTCGCGAGCATAGAGAGCGCCTTCTACCAAGTGCTCTTCAAGCGGAGTGCGTGCACCTTCGGCGTATTTGTGAAACTTAAGCAAGCCTTTGGGCAGTGCACCATAGTTGAGACCATCCTTGCCAAGCATAGCACGTACCACATCTTTGTAGCTTCCTTCGCTTATCAGTGTGTCAATGTCCTTGCCGTGGAGTTTCTGGCAAGCAGCGTCGAGGTCGGCATAGAAGGCTGCGTGGTGTATGCTGTCGAAGAAATGCTTCTCAAAGTCAGTGGTGGGCACGTCGTAAGGAGCATCAATGAATGCAAACATGTTCTTAAACATGCGGCTGGCTGCACCCGAAGCGGGCACGAACTTTACGATTTTGTGAGCAGCATCGCTTGTATAGTCATCCCAAGCCTTCAGGAAGTCTTGAGTCTGAGCCTCATCTGGGCAGAATATACCCTTCTCTGTGCTGGCAGCGGCGGCGAGCTTTAGGAAGGGGAATCCCTTGGCAAAACAGGCCAACTGCTGTTCTAACTTTTCTTCGCTAATGCCTTTCTTTTGTAATAGCTCTTTGTCTTTCTCTGTAATCATGGCTTGGAATCTTTTTGGTAATAGGCGTTTCTTAAAGAATTGCCTCTAATAATCTAAACTATGACAAAGGTAAGAAAAAATGAGGTAACGTACAATTCTTGCCCAAAACTTTCGCTTATTATCTGTGCTTCTCGCGCATGCACGCGTCAAGGATGTCTTCTGTATGCTATGCTTAGCTCATTTTAGAAATTCGTTTTTGTCGTCTGCAGATATAAGTCTTGCCGTCCGTAGATGAGCGTCTTGCCGTCTGCAGATGAGCGTCTTGCCATCGTTCACCGGGCGGTGGCAGCATTGCCGCCGCCCGGTGGCAGCATTACCACCGCACGGTGAACGATGGCAAAGTTACCATTATGAAACGAAACGCCATAAGTTTAAGCATGATAATAAAGGCGTTTCGCGTACACTCTTAGTAGCGTTCAGGATTATCCTTTCACATGGATTGTTGCTGAGCCTAAGATGCGAAAATCAAAATCCGAAGCTTCAATGAAGTAATAGTATTTGCCAAAGGATGAAAAATCATTATTTCTGATGAAATGGTAGAACTTGAGAATGGGTAATTTTGCATGTAGTACAGTTAATCTCAAAAAGTATGAATCACGGAACTTTTTATAACAACGCTTATGAAAAATAATCTACTCCCAATTACCCTTGTGGCCCTGACTGTAATGTTTGCACAAAACTTATGGGCAGGTCCGCGCTCGTTAGAACAAGCACGCGCTATTGCTCTGCGCCATGCAAGCGCTGTGGGCATGACGCTGACTCCGCAAGATGCACTACGTAAAATAAAGAGTTGTCCCAATCGTGCTTCAGCCACAGCGCAAAGCTATTTCGTGTTTCAAAACGGAACGGATAAGGGATTTACCATTGTCTCGGGCGACGATCGTCTGCCCGAAATCGTGGGATATAGTACCCTAGGTACGTATGATGAGACTCATCTGTCTGAGGGGTTTAGACGCTATATGGAGGCCTTTGCTCAAATTACTGAACGCTTGGAGCGGGGGGATAGTTGTGTCGAGCGACAAGTCTGTTTGCTGAAACAGCGCCAGGATAAGGCAACGATGGCTAATCGTGTCAAGGTGAGTCCCTTGCTGGGTGATATCACGTGGGGGCAAGGAACACCCTTTAATGGGCAATGTCCACTATTTGACGATAAGCGGGCGGTAACGGGGTGTTCTTCTACAGCCATGGCGCAAATCTTGGCCTATCACCGCTATCCTGCAAGTATGCTCAAAGATACACCGGCCTATGTGTCATCTAATAGAGTTGATTCAAAGGAATATACCATAGAGGTGCCCTCACGCAGCAAAGGCATTGCCTATGATTGGGAAGCTATATTGCCCAGTTATCGAGGTGATTACTCTCAGCGGCAAGCCGATGCTGTGGCTCAACTCTTGGCCGACTGTGGAGCAGCTATGGAGACCAACTATTCGCCTTCTGCTTCGAGCGCGAGCGTCACAGTAGATGTGCTTCGCGATTATTTTGGCTACGATGCTGACATGCTGAAGCGCGTTGTACGCAGTTATTATTCACAGGATGAGTGGGAACGGATTATTGATCAAGAACTCTTGGCTTCGCGCCCAATGTGTTATGTTGGCTATGATCCTTATGCTGAGGGGCATGCGTTTGTATGTGATGGCGCTGATGGTATGGGGCTATATCATATCAATTGGGGATGGTCTGGCATTGACAATGGGTATTTTGATCTCGCTGTGCTCAATTGGACCTATGAAGGCGTTGTCACTCCCGATGTGGACGATGGCTATAATAGGGGTATGTCGATGATTGTGGGAATTGCTCCCGATAATGGAAGAACTGATGATACGTGGAATACAGGTATTGACAAAGTGATTCTTAACAACGATTATAGCAACCTTGTCTTTGCAGTACAGCAGCGCAACGATGCATCTGAAGATTTCTATATCTCTGCAAGACTCTACTTTATTGTGCCGCCCGGCAAGGATGTCTATTTGGGCATGGGCAAGAAGGATGTCAACGGCAATCTCCAACTGCTATCCGAGGCCATGCATTATGATGCTACTCAACTTACCACGTATAGCAACGTGAAGTATTTCGACCTCTTTTCTTATGCATTTCCCGTGGGAGAAACGGAACTCTTCCCGATGTACAGTACGGATGGGGAGGATTGGATAGCATGCGAAAGCACTTCAAATCATACGCGTTACAGATATAATGTGTCGACCACAGACTTTACACGCATAAATCCTCGATTGAACATAAATCTGGAGGCGGATGATGTGCTTTATGCGAAGCAAGACAATGTGATAAATCTTACGTTTAATAATGCAGAAGATCAAGAGATCTATGCCACGATGAGCATGTCGATTACCTATAGCCCAGACCAACCGACTGATTATTATCGCACGCTGACGGTCGTGGTGCCAGCCCATTCTTCGGTAAATCGAACATTGACGATCAATCCCGATAGAGCGGGCGATTGCTACGTGTGGCTGAGAAATGGAACTGGCAATAATGCTGAATGTTGGTTGCAGTCACAGCCGCTTCGTGTAGTGGAGACAGAAGCTCCGCAATTTTTCTTGGTCGATGCTGGAAGCAACAAGGTGGATGGTGAAATGGAAACCTCGAACGCCTACTATTCAGACAATCTGGTGGAGGCTCCCCTTACTCACGAAGAGACAGCACGTTTCTACTTCACCTTGCGCAACGATGGTGGCGATTGTAATGCTACAGTCTGCACATATGTAAAGATGTATAACGGAAAAAGTAGTGTGGACAAACACTATGCGGACAAAATAAATGTGAAACTTCCTGGCAACGGCGCAGAGACCAAGGTTTGCTTTGAAGCTGTCCCCAACACCGATAAGGGGGAGGGACATTTCGTGACGTGCGATCTTTCGTATATTGACGTGGGTAACCAAACGTATGACATACAGAATCGATCCACGCTTCCCCACAATTATCTCATGGTGTTGCCTCTTCGTCTTTCCCACTATTCTTTTGATATATCCGAACAGTATGTCTATGTGCCTGGAAAGGCTGATGCGATAAGTCCCATACGGGTGGATGCTCAATGTGAGGTAAAGACAGAGAAGGGCGCCATCATCCTCGAAGCAAACAAGACCATGACATTGCATATCTATACCCTCGACGGACAGTGTGTGAGGATGCTTAGTATTCTCCCAAACGTTCGCCAGCGTATAGCTCTTCCTGCAGGCATATACCTCGTGGAAGGAAAAAAGGTCGTGGTGCCGTAGTGCAAGGTGGAATGATTCTTCATGTAGATAATTCAATATGTCCTATTCATAAGTAGACTTTGAAAAACAATATTCATCCTAAAACCCTTTATGTTATGAGAAAACATTACTTATCTAAGGCCTTCCTTGCAGGGCTTATGGCGGCAGCCGTTCCCTTGCAGATGGAAGCTCAGGTCAAGGTGCTCTTCGATGTGGCTGCACCGAAGGGTATGACACGACAAGAGGCTACCGCGCGGCAGCAGGTGTTATACATCTCTGATGATGCTTCTCTGCTCGACGATAGTCGATACGTTACGAAGACCTTGGATTGGTCGGCCACTCCCGTACTGACGGTAGGTAAAGTATTAACTGTGCCACTTAGTTCGTCTCAGTACAATGATGGTGGCAATTGTTGGGGGACGCTAAACATGACTAAGGCCGTGAATGTGACAACCCAACTGGGCCTCGAGGCAGGTAGCACGCTTTATTATCGCTTCTACGATCCGCGATTCATCAAGCCCATCAAGGGCAGTGCAGTGATAGCTCCCGACGAGGCGGGCTATCAAAGGATCAGCATCAAGCAGATGGCGGACACGAAGCGCGTGACGTTTAATCCCGTCGTCGGGCGTGATGGTAACGTGACTCAAGCTGTCTTGGCTCCCGATATATATTCTGGCTCAGTGGGGTCGAACACGACTTCTCGCGTCAACGTGGTCGAACTCGATGAAGATAGCTATTCCGTATTTGCTCCTGTGGGTGAAAAGGTACGCTACGTGGTGATTCCGCAAGGCACCAACTGCTCTCTGCATGTCGATTCTCTCACTGTGGGGACGGAAGATGTCGTGGTCAACACCGACTATCGTGACGCTGTGAAGTGCAGCTTGTATATCAAGGATACAAAGGGCAACAATTGTCCTATCACATCGGGCTTCCCCAAGACCACTTACTACAGCCAACCCGAGGGAGCAGGCTTCTATGGCTATGGCACGTATGGCAATAATATCATCGGTGCAAGCGATGGCACTACTTATGTATACTATGCCCTCTCGGGCCGTCAACTCTTTGAAGTGGGACGCCCTGTGGTCGACACCACCGATCCTGATTTTCTTATGCCTTGTAACTCATGGAACGATTGGCTCGTGTCCGAAGTAGCTGTAGGCAAGGGCACAAGGGTACAAGATGTGACGATGGGTACGAGCAATCCTGTTTTTGTGAGTTTACTTCTCAAGGGAGCAGCACGTTTTGAGCAGTCTGCTTGCTTGACATTCAAAGCCTCTTACCTCTATCCCGAGGCGGGCAGAGATATTACTCACTTGTTGAGTTGGCCCGTAGAGCGCAAGGTCGTGGGCGATGATCTCGAACTGAGCTATCGCATCAATGGTGCCTGCAACAAGGTGCAGGCTTCGTTGGTCTACAACTTCTCTGAAGCAAGCGACACGATTTCGGCTGCCATCGAAGCCCATTGGACTGGCGACGGATGGAATCATCAGAACCTCTCGCTCACGAATAAAGACTTCGTGGCAGACAATTCGCTCTTCGAGGGACTGGACTTCAGCAAGGTGCATCCTGTGAAGTTCGTCATCCCTTGTCCTTACCTTAAGGAAGATGCTGGCGCACGAGTGGCACTATTCAACAATGATCTCTCCATGGCCGCTGGCACGCACCACGCTGGTTGCAGCAAGAGTATCCTCGATGAGGCGCCCTTTATCCCCAACGATACGCTCACGTTTTTGCTCCCCGAGGGAACGTTTGACTTTAAAGTGGTGAATGACGAACAGAGTGCATCGCGCTTTGGAAACTTCAATTTGGGCTCTCGCAATGACCTAATCTTTGCGCCTTTCGCTACGAACTATTCGCTTCTTCGGGTCAGCGATGCCGATGGCGAGCATCTTATCAATGTGACCGATGGCAGTGAAGAGTATGAGTATGAAGCCGATCCCATCGTACAACTCGAGCCTACGGGTGCAGAGGGGGCTTCAGAGCAACACGTATATTTCAGCAATCCCGTAAAGATTCCCCTCCAGCCTGGATTTAATGACTATACGCGGAGCTATCGTGAAGTGAAACTCGCAAATGCAAGAAAGTTGATCCTATGGCCTACCACTCGCTACATAGGAGGTGATTATCATTATGCAGATCTGTCAATCCCTGAAAAAACTGCAGTACATACCTCTGCGAATGAACGCCGCATGCATCTACCGCAAGGACAAGGTATGTTGCTGGCTGCTTGCGCAAGCAATACAGGACGATGTGGTGTGCAGATATTCGATATCTTGCCCTCGGATAATGACACGTTATTGGCATTCCCTTATGATGAGACCCCATGTGGTGTAACATTCCTTTATAATGGAGAGTCTATATCAACCCAATGCGTGGGGCACAATGGTTTCAACCTCTTTTACGAACCAACCCATGTGCGCATAGGATTCTTGAATGATACTTATGCAAGACGTTTCAATCCTTGGACGGCGAATCGTATGCGACTGTATCCTGGAAAGTATCAAGTGTCTGGCACCTTGCTCATGGGGGACGATTCATACGAAGAAGTGCCTTTCGGCCCCGTCTCATTTGAAGTGACGGATAAAGCAGTTTCCGTAGAACTCAATCCGGAATATACGGGTATTGGCGCTGTTGAGACAAACGAACCGGCTTCCACCATCGTGGTTCGTTATACCATCGATGGCCGTCGTATCAACCATCCGCAGCCGGGCATCAACCTTCTGCAGATGAGCGATGGATCGGTACGAAAGGTAGTGGTGAAATAAAAGGCTCGTTGTCGTAGAGTAAAGTTTAGGAGTTTAGGATTTAAGAGAATATCAGTGGCTCATCTTGTGAGTCTCTCTTAAATTCTATACTCCTAATATTTTGCCGGCTTCGTTAAAAGCAGGAAAATGCATATTTAGTGATTATTGTTTCTTGTTTATGAAACAAATTGTTTATCTTTGCCGTCCTATAGGGCGCATCTCAGCATAACGCTCAAGCAAATTTGAGGTTCTGCATTCGGTTTGCAGTATCTTTGCGCCATAGATATATTGGTAATAATGGCAAAATGAAAGTGTCTTTACAATATGATTGAAGAAAATGGGAGAAATCTTTAGACTTGTTTTGACAGATGAGGCAGAGACTTTTATAGAAAGTCTACCTGAAACTGTATCTTATAAAATTTACTACAATATAAAACGTGTCGCGGGTGGAGAACGTAATAAAGAACTTTTCAAGAAATTGGAGAATACGGAAATTTGGGAGTTTCGTACTTTATATAATAAGAAAGCCTATCGTCTTTTTGCTTTTTGGGATAAGAGTGCAGAAACTTTAGTGATTGCTACTCATGGTATTATAAAGAAGAGCCAGAAGACACCAAGCAAGGAAATAGCAAAGGCCGAGGCAATAAGAAAAGAATATTTTAAAAACAAATAAATATGTCACAGATGAATCTTACATCATTGGATGATGCTCTTGATAAGCATTTTGGCAAAGTGGGAACTCCTAAACGTGATGCTTTTGAAAGTGACGTGGATGAAGCACTACATGCTTATCGTTTGGGAGAAGCTATTAAAAAGGCTCGTACGGAGCAGCATTTAACTCAGGAACAATTAGGCGATCGCATTGGCGTAAAAAGATCACAGATCTCTCGTTTAGAAAGAGGTTATAGTATAACTATTCCTACGATGAGAAAGGTCTTTAAGGCTCTTGGAGTTGCAACTGCAACAATAGATTTGGGGTTTGTTGGAAAGGTTGCGCTGTGGTAGAATTTTCTCTGTAAAAAAAATAGGTGAGTTGAAATGATAGATGGTTAGGAACTTCATTTCAGCTCACCTTATTTTTTCTCACTAATCTTCTCAATCTTCTGTATCATAGAGATGGAAGATGCGCTCCATCAGTTTCCACTTCTCAGTGGAACTTGCACCAACCTCTGCCTTTTGATATTGAGCCGTGAGTGCTTCCCATTCTGCTTGGCGGGGGTAATTGCCCATTCGGCTCATCACTTCCTCCCAATCTGCCTCGGCTGGCAGTTCTACGATCATAAACAAGCGAGAGCCCAATAGGTAGATTTCCATTTCAAGAACTCCAGCCTTCTTAATGCCATCGAGAATCTCTGGCCAAATGCCCTCCTTTGCGTGCAGCTTGCGATAAGCGGCAATCAGTTCGGGAGAGTCCTTTAAGTCAAGTGTCTGACAGTAGCGCTTGGTAGCTCCATCAAACTTCTTCACTTCGTAGCCTTCTGTCATTTTAAGTAATAATGAAATGTATTGTCGTTCAACGATATTATAGCAAAGCTTCGTATGCTTCAATAGCCTTCTCTGCCGTCTTTACGGCCTCTGAGAGTGGGAAGGGAAGTTCACCGCCCGAGGCATTGAGATGACCTCCGCCGTTGAAAAACTCTTCTGCCATCTTGTTGCAAGGGAAGTCGTCGACCGAACGGAGAGAAATGCGTATCACATCGCGCTCTGTGTCCTCGCGCATCGATATGCTTAGACGCATGCCTTTTACCTGTAGGGGCATGTTGACCAAGCCTTCGGCATCGCCACGGATGAAGTTGAAACGCTTCATTTCCTCACGTGTAAGGGTAAAGATGGAGGCACGATTGCGCGAATAGAATTGTAACTTCTCATGGAGTATGTAGCCTGTGAGACGCATGCGATCTACGGAGTAGACGTTGAATACGTTGCGGTAGATCTTGTCCTTATCGAACCCCTTGGTGAGCAGCATGGAGATGATCTCATAGATCTCGGGATTGCTGGAGTTGTAGGTGAATCCGCCCGTGTCGGTCATCATGCCAGCGTAGATGCAGATGGCAGTGGTCTGTGTCATATCCTCAAATCCACCAAGCTGAAGGATGAGGCGGAACACGAGTTCACACGTAGAACACATCGTGGGGTGAGAGATGACAAGCTTTGCTACCGAAAGGTCGGGGTCGAGATGGTGGTCGATAATCACCTTGTCGGCTTTGGCATGAGCCACGGCACTTTGCATCTCCTGCAAGCGCGAGAGGCCATTGAAGTCGAGACAGAAGATGAGGTCGGCATCGTTGATGGTACGAGTGGCTTCTGTCTCATGGCGTGCATAGAACTGGATAAGATGCGAATTGGGCATCCAGCGCAGGAAGTCGGGGAAGGGATTGGGCAGAACGATGCTTACCTGCTTGCCAAGCGATTTGAGATATTCGCTCCACGCCAGGCACGATCCTACGGCATCGCCGTCAGGACCACGATGAGCACACACCACGATGTGGCGGCTCTGCTGGATGGTCTGCATCAATGTGATGAGTTCACTGTCAGTAAGTATGGGGTTGAGCATAGTTCGGGGTGGGGGATTAAAGGTTCTTCAAGATGTGTACTTCCTCTACGGGGTCGGCAGCCTTGAACACGGCTGAACCTGCCACTAATACGTCGGCACCCGCCTCGACAAGCTGCTTGCCCGTCACGCGGTTGACACCACCATCTATCTCAATCAAGGCTTTCGAGCCTGTGCGATCTATTAGTTCGCGCAGACGACGCGTCTTGTCGAGCGAATGCTCTATAAACTTCTGTCCGCCAAAGCCGGGATTGACCGACATGAGCATCACTAAGTCGAGGTCGCCAATGATCTCTTCGAGCAAGCTTACGGGGGTGTGAGGATTGAGCGTAACGCCAGCCATCATGCCCTCGTTCTTGATCTGCTGCACTACGCGGTGCAGATGGGTGCATGCTTCGTAGTGAACGTTCATCACTTTGGCATTGAGGGCTTTTACCTCTTTGATAAACTTTTCGGGACGCTCTATCATGAGATGCACGTCGAGCGGCTTCGTAGCGTGCTTTGCCATGGCTTCCATTACGGGAAAACCAAAGGAAATATTGGGCACGAAGACACCATCCATCACGTCAAGATGGTACCAGTCGCATTCACTGCGGTTCATCATTTCAAGGTCGCGCTGCAAGTTGCCGAAGTCGGCCGACAAGAGGGAGGGAGATATTAGGGGCATAATTTCTGTGTTAATATAAAAGGCAAATCCTATGGAATGTCTGCCTATGATGGTGCAAAAGTACGAATATCCTGTGAAATTGCTCGTAATTTCGCCCTAAAAGCCTATTTTTGCATGGAAAATAAAACACTTATTCATGCGAAACATACCATTGGAAGATTTCTTCCGCAACTCTGAGCGTACGGGCTACCAGCTTTCGCCCGACGGCACATACATATCTTACATGGCGCCTTACTGCGATCGACTCAACGTCTACGTGCGTCGCATCACAGATAGCGATGCTCAAGCCGTGCGCATTACGAGCGAGACCGAACGAAGCGTGGCAGGCTATATGTGGGCAGACAATCAGCGCTTGCTCTATATGAAGGACACGGCTGGCGACGAAAATTATCAACTCTACGGCGTGAAGCGCGATGGCTCTGACGAACGAGCATATACTGCTTTCGAGGGTGTGCGCACCAGCTTGATCGACGATCTTGAGGAAGTGCCGGGCTATGTGCTCATTGGTATGAATAGACGCAACCCAGAGGTATTTGACCCTTATCGTCTTAATCTCGAAACGGGCGAACTAACGTTGCTGGCAGAGAATCCTGGTAATATACAAGGATGGATGACCGACCATGATGGCAGATTGCGCGTGGCTACTGCAATCGTTGATGGAGTGAACACGCAGGTGCTCTATCGCGACTCAGAGGATGAGCCGTTCACCCCCGTGCTTACTACCAACTTCCGTGATATGGTAAGCTTTATGGAGTTTACGCCCGACAATCGTGAAGTGTATGCTGCCACGAATCTGCATCGCGACAAGACGGTGCTCGTGCGCATGGATCCTCGTACGTGTGAGGAACTCGAACTGCTCTACGAAAATCCGCGCTACGACATATCAAGTATCAGCTATTCACGCAAGCGTAAGAAATTACTCAGCGTCTACTGCACTGGACACAAGGAGCCCGTGCGCCACTTCTTCGATGCTGAAGAGAAAGCCCTTCGTGCTCGCATCAAAGCGCATTTCCCTAATCAACGATTCGGTATAGCCGATACGGACAAGGCAGAACGCTATTATTTGGTCTACGTAGGTGGTGATCGTACGCGCGGCGCATATTGGTTCTACGATGCTGAGAACGATCGGGCAGACAAGATAGCCGACCTCGCTCCTTGGATTAATCCCGACGAGATGAATGCCATGCATGCCGTGACTTACACTTCGCGAGATGGATTGGAAATTGAGGCTTATCTATCCCTGCCCGATGGTCTTTCACCTGAGACTGCTCGCCATCTGCCCGTAGTGGTCAATCCGCATGGAGGACCATGGGCTCGCGACTGCTGGGGGTATTCCTCTGAGGTGCAGTTCTTGTGTAATCGAGGGTATGCCGTATTTCAGATGAATTTCCGTGGTTCTACAGGTTATGGACGCAAGTTTCTCGAATCGAGCTATAAGCAGTGGGGACTCAAGATGCAAGACGACATAACCGATGGCGTAAGGTGGCTCATAGCCGAGGGTATTGCTGATCCAAAGCGTGTGGCCATCTATGGCGGAAGCTATGGCGGCTATGCCACGCTTGCTGGACTTACCTTTACGCCTGATCTCTATGCCTGTGGTATAGACTATGTGGGCGTGAGCAATCTCTTCACCTTTATGCAGACCATCCCGCCTTATTGGCGCCCGATGCTCGAAATGATGTATGAACAAGTGGGCAATCCAGAGACGGATCATGACCAGCTTGCTGCTACTTCGCCAGCCCTTCATGCTGATCAGATAAAGGTTCCCTTGCTCATAGCACAGGGTGCAAACGATCCGCGTGTCAACAAGGCTGAGAGCGACCAAATGGTTGAGGCGCTCCGTCAGCGTGGGGTAGAAGTGGAATACATGGTCAAGGATAATGAAGGACATGGTTTCCACAATCAAGAGAATCGCTTCGACTTCTATCGAGCTATGGAACGCTTCCTGAAGGCGCACCTATAGAGAGAAGATTGAGAGGAAGTAGAAAACTCTATAGTTCCGTGGGCGACGCGTCTCGCGTCGGCGCTACCGCGTATAAATAAGTGATCCCATAGGGAGTGGGGGCGAAGCGTCCCGCTTCGGTAAGGCTTGCGAAGGCTCAATGCCGAGCAAGCCTTAAAGTTGATTCTTTCATGCCGCTTCGGGGCTTCGAGCCCTCGCGACATGCCGAAGCGAGACGCTTCGCCCCCACAGCCTATGAACTTACTTGTTTGTTCGCTCGTGAAGCCGACGCGGAACGCGTCGCCCACAGATTTTAGGAGTTTACATATTTGCATTACCCTTCCCGCTTTTATTCAAATAGCATGGTTATCAGCGGAATCGTGATGATAGATCCGACGGTGGTGATAAACGTGATCTCTGTCATGAGTGAAGGGTTGCGACCATACTTCATGCAAAACATGGTGCCGAATGAGGCAACGGGCATGGCGATTACTACCGTGTTGATATTGTTGATTACATCGTCTACACCGCACACTTTAAAAAGATAATAGATGGTCAACGGCACTACGCCGAGACGCAGAACAGATGATACGTAGACTACGGGTGAACCGATAATCTCCCTTAACGGCAATCGAGCCATCGATGATCCGATAATCATCAGTGCCGCGGGCACCGTAATATTGCCCACCATCGTCATGGGGCGTGCGATGACGTTGGGCATGTGAATGCCAAGCGCGACAATGAGCGCAGCAACGAAAGCTGCTATCATAGCGGGTGAGAATAATACCTTTGGATTGAGATTCTTGATACTATATTCACCCTTTACAAGCATTACGCCTGCTGTGAATATAAAGAAGGTATTGGGCATATTGAGCAGTGCAGCATAGAATATGGCTTTTGGTCCAAAGATTGATGATACGATAGGGTAGCCTATGAAGCCTACGTTGGCAAACATTAGTGCAAAGCCTATCATGCCTTGGGCGTCGCGATTCTTGCTGATAAGGCGTGGTACCCAAAAACCGAATATAAGCAAGATGAAGTAAGTGAGAAAACCAATGCCTAAGAGGGGAAGAATGAGTGTGCGGTCGGGCAACTCGTCGCCCATGACGGAGGAAAGGATAAGTGCTGGACAGGTGATGTCAATAACGATTGACGAAAGTTTTTGATCGAATTTCGCGCCCATGTAGCCCAGCTTGCAAAGAACGTAGCCTAAAACAACGATGATGAACAATATCACCATCACTTCGAGATTTTCCATTGTTGTTTTGCCTTATAAGTGGGTGCAAAAGTACACAAAAAAGGCAGAATGTGATTCAATTAGTAGCACATTCTGCCTTTGTTCGTAGATTTTATTAATGCTGTTGGCGTTTACGCGGGCATGTCTCGCTTTGTAGGTTTTTCTTACGCCGTGATAGTGGCTTTGCTTGTGGCTCTTATTCCACTGTTACGTAACTTGCTAAGCGCTTTGCCTTGTCGCGTATCTCATCGAGATTGCCATCGAGCGGACCATTGCATACCACGACTCCCATGCGGCGATTGATGCGAGTGGTAGGTTTTCCAAAGATGCGGATGTCGGCATCTTCTTCGCAAGTGCGCTCAATGCCTTTGTACTGAGGCTCTTCGTTGCTTGCAATGGGGGAAAGTATGACGGCGCTTGCACCTATACGCATCTGCTTGATGCAGGGAATGGGGAGACCTAATATAGCACGTGCATGAAGCTCAAACTCATTAAAGTTTTGTGTGCCAGCCAATGTGACCATACCTGTATCGTGTGGACGCGGAGAAAGCTCGGAGAAGTAGACACCATCCTTATGACTGAGGAAGAACTCTACGCCCCATATGCCTGCTCCAGTCAGTGCACGTGTCACTTTTTCTGCCATACGTTCGGCTTCAGCCAAATGCTCGGGAACAATGTGAGCGGGCTGGAAACTCTCTCGGTAGTCACCACCTTTTTGTACATGACCGATAGGCGGACAGAACAGCGTAGGACCATTCTTCTGTGTGACGGTAAGGAGCGTAATTTCGCTGTCGAAATGGATAAATTCTTCGATGATGACTTCGTGGATGTCGCCACGGCTGCCTTCCATAGCGTATTCCCATGCATGCTGCAAATCTTCTGTGCTGCGCACGAGAGACTGGCCTTTGCCCGATGACGACATCAGTGGCTTTACTACACAGGGAAAGCCTATCTCTTTAGAGTGCTCCACGAGTTGCTCGTAAGAGGTAGCATAGAAGTATTTGGCCGTCTTAAGTCCAAGTTCTTTGGCTGCGAGGTCGCGAATGGCCTTGCGGTTCATCGTGAAGTTTACGGCACGTGCTGAAGGCACTACTTGTATGCCTTCTTGCTCAAACTCATAGAGGCGTTCCGTACGGATAGCTTCTATCTCGGGCACGATGAGGTCGGGATGATGCTTCTCAACTACACGTTCAAGTGCTTCGCCGTCGAGCATAGAAAATACTTCACATTCGTCGGCCACTTGCATGGCGGGAGCGCCAGCATAAGAATCGCATGCAATGATGTGCTGTCCCAAACGTTGGGCTGCAATCGTAAATTCTTTTCCCAGCTCTCCAGAGCCAAGAAGCAAAATCTTTTTCATTAGAATGATAGATTAGAATTGTTAGGTATATGCAAAGTTACGCTTTTTGGAGGGATAATGACCTATGATGGCGTAAAAAATGCAGCGTAGATATGCTAACTTGCTCTTGATAGACGCATCTTTCGAGATTTGTGCGTATCGTTATATAAGAAGAGGAACCTCGCCGTGAAGCGGGATTCCTCTTGTCAAATCATCTAAAGTTATCATTACATAGCGTTAGCGCAATCTTGGCGTTTCGCTTCTTGGAGACGGACAGAAAATCAGCATTTGGCCGTTGTCTTATGAGAAAGATTGTGGGCAACGATGCGTGCGGTTGCCTCATTGTCAGGGGTGGGGGAGTAGAGTCGAGCAAAAGCGCTAACGAAGAGCAGACTCTCTGCGCTCGGTGCTTTGGCTCTTTCGGGAGTAGAATGGTGCATAGGCTTATACTTGTAGGATTGTATTTGCCTATAATAACGTTGATTTTCTTCGTTTCGTATGCAGCAGCCTCTTTTTTTTATGCTTCCTGTGTTAGAAGTGCTCCGTGAGATGAACTTTGATTGTTTTTTTGTGTACGATTGTTTCTTATGCTTTGATAGCCTTTATCTTTGTCGGTTAATGGTCTTCATCATAAGGAGCTAATGAACTTCATCATAAGGAGCTATGGGTAAAGATCGTTATGGGTCATGGATAAAGATCGTTAGATTGAAGTATATCCCTTACGCTTTTTCCTCTGTGCTGAGTGTGATAAATACTATTCTTTGCTTAATGTAATGTGGTGACGTTCAGCCATTTTGCGCATGTTGATGATGCCATAGCGCATGCGTCCCAAAGCTGTGTTGATGCTTACGCCCGTGATGTCGGAAATCTCTTTAAAACTCAGCTCTTGATAAAAGCGCATATAGACCACTTCTCGTTGGTCGTTGGGCAGATGGTCCATGAGCTTGCGTACATCGCGTAGTGTTTGCTCATAGACTAATTCGCTCTCGTGAGTGCTTACGTTGAGTTGTGCGAGGCTTTGCCAGCTATTCTCTTTCTCATCTTCGTAGATAGTGGGCTCGTTTCTCTCCGTACGGAATTGATCGATGAGCAGATTGTGGGCAATGCGTGTGAGCCAGGCATAAAATTTTCCCGTCTCTTGGTAGCGACCTTGGCGTAAGGTCACGATTGCTCTGACAAACGTTTCCTGAAATAGATCGTCTGCCATGTCATCGTTTTTTGTATAAAATGTGAGGTAGGAATAGAGCCTATCTTTATATCGTAACAAAAGCTCGTCAAAAGCTTCGTTCTGACCAGCGCAAAAAAGGCGGACCAACTCATTGTCGACCGTGTTACTATATGTTGTCATTACTTATTACAGATTGGTTTGAAGTAATGTCTTGTCGATAGGCTTTTACGTTTTAGAGGGTGAGTATTATAGATGTGTTATAGGCTTTAGGGAATGTAAATCTCGCCTCTTTTACACATCTTCTGCTGCAAATGTAATGCTTTTGCACGAAATAGCAAGTTTTTTGTTTTTATATTTTTCATAAATAATAGTTATTTCGTTTGCTTCTGTGCGGAGTCTTTTATCAGCAACATGTCATGCAGCTTCTATATTTTAAGTTTATATGTATTCAGTATTGGGCTGATTAATGTATCTTTGTCGAAAAATAAATCTTATGAAGAGGTATACCCCTTATAGTTCATTCTTGAAAAAGTACTTCAATACAAAGGTTCAAAAGTTGCCTCTTGATGTGGGCGTTTCATGCCCAGTGCGTGATGGCCGGCTTTCGCGTAAGGGATGTAGCTTCTGCAATGTGGTGAGCTTTTCTCCCAATGTGCGTTTGCATGATAGAGATGTGAGGAAACAATTATTGCGCAATATACACTTTTTTGAAAGAAAGACCTCTGGATATGAAGTGTGTTACTTGGCTTATTTTCAATCAGGTACAAATACATATGCTCCTCTTTCCGTAATGACTCCGCTGATTGAAGCGGCTTTATCCGTTGATGGTGTCAAGGGGATTGTCTTAGCTACTCGTCCCGATTGTCTGTCAGAAGAGTGGTTGGATTATCTGCATTTTCTTGCCGCTAAAACTTTTGTTCTGATTGAACTCGGAGTAGAGTCTGTTAGTAATGCTGTACTTGATAGGGTAGGGCGCGGGCATCATATAGAGGATTCAGAGCGCGCTATTTCCTTGCTTCATGAACGAAACATTCCCGTCTGCCTACATTTTATTTTAGGTCTTCCTGGTGATTCACGCGAGAGCATGCTCTCACAAGCAGATTTCGCCAATCGCAATAATGCAGAAGTTATTAAATTGCATCAGTTGCAGATACTTCGTGGTTCTGCAATGGCTGAAGAGTATAAGCAGCATCCTTCGTCCTTTCATTTGTTTGGGATGGAAGATTATGTTTGTTTGGTCGCAGATTATTTAGAAAGACTCAGTTCCTCCATTGCGGTAGAACGTTTCGTTTCACAATCTCCCGTGGGGCAATTGGTCGCTCCACGATGGGGTGTAAAAAATGATCAAGTGACGCTTGCTCTTCAAAAAGAGCTCGAGAAGAGAAACTCAGTACAAGGCTGCCTCTTACTTTAATCGTCCTTAAAATACTCCTTATTATGCTCTTTGTCATTGATTTATAGCTTGGCGTCCGCTCGGGCGAAATATTTTAATAGAATAATGACGCGTGAAAAAGTCGTCTGCTTGTTGTAGAATGTCTGATAATTAGCGGTAAATAATATGTATAGGGTAAGAAAATTTGACAAACAAGTTTGTTCTAAAAAGTTTTATTGGAATGGTGAACCCTTAATCGTGGTGATTTGTTGCTGAATTCTCTTATGTAAGAAGAGTCCTTTAAAGTGAGCAAAAAATATAGCGCACAGATCTTGTGTCTATAGAAGAATAGTTTATTTGAAGGAGTCTCTTGTCTTTCTATTAGGGTCTATGTTGATTCGTGTGGGTAACGGATAGTTGAAAAATCCCCGAAATGTATTATCTTTGAAGTTATGGATACCAATATGCTATTTTCAATAGGTCTGAACTTGTCTTCTCCATGGAAAGTGGTGAAGAGTGAGTTTTGTATGTCTGAAGGCAGTAACGTTCGCGAACTTCATATTTGGATAGATTTTGAGCGTGGCGCCAAGTTTCTGTCTTCCAAAGGAACATTGCTGTCTCCACACGACACGGTTGATAAGGTTTGGCGTCATCTCAATTTCTTTGAGCATCCCTGCTATCTTCACGCCCGTGTTGCCCGTCTGAAAACGGATGCCTCTTCAATAGAGATGGTTAAAGTTCCTTGGGCACGTTCAAACTCAGGTTTTACCATGTTGTTTGAAGCCTTTGCCATGGCTTTAATTGAAGAGGAAACGCCCGTAAATTCCGTAGCCAAGACCGTAAAGGAGTACCCCAACCGAATTTGGACAGTGTTCCGTCATTGTGTAAGTGGCGGCAAACGTGATCTCAATCTTTCGGATGTAAGACGTATAGGTGTAGACGAGACATCACGCAGGAAGGGCCACTCATATATTACCCAGTTTGTGGATCTTGAAACGCGGAAGACAATATTTGTCTGCCCAGGCAAGGACGCTGATACATTCCGCCAGTTTGCTGAATGGCTTACAGAACATGGAGGTGCCCCCTCACTCATAGAAGTGGTGGCTATGGATATGTCTAAAGCTTTTACTTCAGGCTGCTTGCAGTATTTGCCCAATGCAAATATCGTGTATGACAAGTTCCATATGATTCAAGAGGCTAACAAAAGATTGGACGAAGTGCGCAAGGCTGAAGCAAAAGAGAAGAAACTTCTGAAAGGACACAGGTTTACGTTCCTTCATTTGCAGAAGAACCTGCCAGAACAGAGGATACTGGAACTTGACACTCTGCTGCTCACTTACCCTTTACTTGGCAAGGCATACAGTCTCAAGGAAGGGCTTGTGGATATTCTCAACGCTGCAACCAGCAAAGTTGAAGGAGCGTGGGAAGATTTTCTGAAATGGATGGATATGGCAGAAGAAACAGCACTTGAACCATTCAAAAGATTGGTTGCAACATTTAAAGGACATCTTTTCGGCATCAAGACGTTTTTCGAAGAAGGAAGCGTTACTAATGGGGTCTTGGAAAGTCTTAACTCCAAAGTCCAATTAGCCAAAAGAAGAGCTAGAGGGTATACGAACGTGGACAACTTCATGGATATGGTATATTATATCAATGGAGGCGAATGCTTCCACTACCCACACAAATCAGCATAGAACCATATTATATCAATGGAGGTGAATGCTTCCGTTACCCACACGAATCAACATAGACCCTTCTATTATCAACCGAGAACTCCTAAAGTTTTATTCGGTGGTTAGTTCCGGTTATCACTTCTGACGTAAAGTTTTTTCAGTTAAAGTCTGTATCTCTGCACTTCGATCGAACTACTGGCGTGCCTTCATATGAAGTATGGATCTGAAAGTGTCTATTAAATAAGGATGAAGAACTCAATTCTTTAGAACATCGTTGGTTCTGTATCTGTCCTTGCTTCTAGTCGCAGTCGATGCTCCATTCTGTATATCTGAGAGTGATATTCCCGAAAAAATAAACAAATGTAATGAAACTGTTTGAAAATCTTACAATTATGTTGTATCATTGTAAAGTTCATTTGATGATTATGGTCCGTAAAGCACAAAAGCATTAACATTTTGATTAAATGTCAGTCTTAATAATTCTTAATAGTATAAAAGAATGTGGTGTTTTGTTCGTTCGCCCCATAAAAAAACTATTAAATTTGCAGATAATTCATGTGCTGAGCGATCGTCAGATTGGCGGATGCTTTGTGACGTGAAGAATGGCTTAAAAGTCCCATGGCGGTGATGATTTCATGCTATCGGGAAGGCTAAAACTCTAAATTATTGATATTCAGGCAGAACAATATGTCCGCCTGTCAGCATATTTCCACAAAGTAAACAAAAAAATAAAATAATTAATCCAATTAAATGCGTATGAAAAACCGTTTTTGCAGAATTGGTAAGTCGCTGATCGGTGCAGCGTGCTTACTTTCGACTTGCGGCATTACGTATTCTTGTTCTGATGATTACGACTTGGATGAAACTAAGCCGAGTTTCTTAGGACAGAGTATTTATGACGAGTTGAAAAACCGTCAGGATCGTAAGTTTACGACTGTAATTAGGTTGATTGACGATCTGGATTATAAGGATGTGTTGTCTAAGACGGGTAGTAAAACACTGTTCGTTGCCGACGATGATGCCTATAGCCAGTTCTTTGCAAACAACAGTTGGGG